>PWNY01000249.1 GCA_003557805.1 Bacteroidales bacterium
ATTTCCGGGATTAAATTATTACAGGTCTAAAAACTGATAATCCGCCTGCCTTCCTGTTCTTTTATCTCTACCTTAACGGTTCCCGCAGGCAGCAAGCTTTTAAGCCGTTCAGGCCATTCTATAAAACAATAGTTCCCGGAATAGAAATAGTCTTCATATCCAAGGTCATACACTTCGTCAAGTGATTTTATCCTGTAAAAGTCAAAATGATACACACTCTGGCCACTTTCGGAAATATAATGGTTTACAATTGGAAAGCTGGGGCTGCTTACAAGATCTGTGACACCTAACAGGCTGCATATCTTTTTAATAAACACCGTTTTACCTGCACCCATCTCACCAAAGAAAGCAAACACCCTTGCCTCCGGGTATGTGTCAAGCAGTATTTTGCCAACATCTGAAAGCTCTCCGGTATTATAAACCTGATATTGCCTGTATTTTGCCATTATCTCCAAAACATTCACTGCTTTTTTATTTGACCTTGTGCAGCACCCATCATCACCCTACCTGGGTTTGAGATGAACAAAGGGTATCATCATCTCCTCCAGTGAGACACCACCGTGCTGGAAGGTGTTCCTGTAATAATTCACGAAGTAGTTATAGTTGTTAGGGTATACGAAAAAGTGATCCTCCTGAGCAAAGATAAAATTGGCACTGACATTGTCCCTTGGCAGAAATGCATCTCCAGGGTTCTTTACCTCAAACACCTCGCCCGGGTCATACTGAAGGTTCCTCCCTGTTTTATACCTGAGGTTGGTGTTGGTGTTCTTGTCTCCAACTACCTTTGTTGGATGATGCACCCTTATTGCACCATGGTCGGTGGTAAGTATTACGGGTATCTTTTTACCGGCAAGGAACCTGATCATCTCCCAAAGGGGTGAATGTTCAAACCAGCTTTGCGTAAGTGAGCGGTAAGCAGCCTCGGTTTCAGCAAGTTCTTTTATCACTTCCATTTCGGTGCGTGAATGCGACAGCATATCCACGAAATTGTAAACAATCACATTGAGTTTCTGCCTCGTATAGTCGCTTATGCTACCCAGCAGCTTTTTACCGGCAGTAAGGTTCAGTATTTTGTGGTAGTTGAACTCAACTCCACCCCCGAACCTTTTTATCTGCTCTGAAAGCAGTTCCGGCTCAAACTGATTGCGGGTGCCCTCGTCGGCCTCCCTTGTCCAGTATTGAGGATACCTTTTCTGGATTTCTCCCGGCATCAGGCCGGAGAAGAATGCATTGCGGGCGTATTGTGTGGCAGTGGGCAATATGCTGCAATATATATCCTCCCGGGCAACCCTGTATAGCTCCTCTATCCTCGGCTGGATTACCTTCCACTGGTCATACCGCAAGTTATCAATAATTATAAGAAATGTCTGCTCTTCAGCTTTGATAAGAGGTAGGCATTTTTCCCGGAAAACGGTATGCGACAGCACAGGTTTCCCTTCCGGCTGCCCCTTGAGCCAGTCAATATAGTTCTCCTTTATGAATTTTGAAAACACATTGTTGGCTTCGGCCTTCTGCATGGTGAATATTTCACGCAGGTTCTCATCTTGCGATTTTGAAAGCTCCAGCTCCCAGTAAACAAGCTGCCGGTAGATATCAACCCACTGGTTAAAATCCAGCGATGGCGAGAGGCTCATACCGATCTGCCTGAACTGCTGCTGATAAGACATTGAGGTCTTCTCACTTACCAGCTTCCTGTTATCAAGGTTCTTTTTCAGTGCAAGGAGTATCTGGTTTGGATTGACAGGTTTGATAAGGTAATCGGATATATTGCTGCCAATGGCATCATCCATTATTGTCTCCTCCTCGCTCTTTGTAATCATAACAACAGGGAGGTTGGGGAATTTGGTCTTAATCCTTTCAAGTGTCTCAACTCCGCTAAGCCCGGGCATGTTCTCATCCAAAAACACAATGTCAAAGTTGTTGTCCTCTATTAAATCAAGAGCCTCTGACCCACTGCTTGTGGTTGCCACTTCATAACCCTTATCCCTTAAGAAAAGTATATGTGGTTTTAGCAGATCGATCTCGTCATCTGCCCAAAGAATACTTGCACTCATATTGGTTTAAAATTTACACACGGGACCTTTGGCGACCCCTTTGTAAATGTGTAAAAACTGGTTTTATTGCGCCATGCACAAACAAATTTAACTAAAAATGACGAACTTTACTGGACGGTTTTCCCAAAAAATCAGAAAACAAGCTAACAAATACCTTTTTGAATGTCAATACCTGCCAATAAAAAGCTGAAAATCTTCAATGATCCGGTATACGGTTTTATTGGAATCCCCGACGACTCTGTAATGGAGATCATTGAAACGCCTTTTTTTCAGAGGCTAAGGATGATAAAACAACTCGGGCTGTCTCACCTTGTATATCCGGGAGCCCTTCACACCCGTTTCCAGCACGCCATGGGTTCAATGTACCTTATGCAGCTGGCAATAGAGATACTCCGGTCAAAAGGCCATGAAATAAGCACCGGTGAGGCACTTGCCGTTACACATGCGATACTTTTGCATGATATCGGGCACGGACCATTTTCACACGCCCTGGAAAATGCCCTGGTCTACGATCTGGACCATGAGGACCTGACACTGCTATTCATGGAGTATCTTGCAGAGAAAAAAAAATTTCCCCTTGAACTTGCCATCAGTATATTCCGAAACGAGTATGAAAAGAAGTTCCTGCATCAGCTTGTGTCCGGGCAGCTTGATATGGACCGCCTTGATTACCTGCACCGCGACAGTTTCTTCACAGGAGTGTCAGAAGGTGTGATAAGCTGGGACAGGATCATCAAGATGCTTAATGTATCAGGTGATAAACTTGTAATCGATGAGAAGGGCATATACAGCATCGAAAAGTTCATCATTGCCCGCAGGCTCATGTACTGGCAGGTCTATCTTCACAAAACAGTGATCGCTGCAGAGAACACCCTGCACAGTATACTAAAAAGGGCTAAACTGCTGGCACTTTCAGGTGAACAGCTTTTTGCTACCCCGCCGCTCAGGCACTTTTTATACAATAAGTACAACAAGTCTGATTTTGCAAAAAATCCCGGCTTACTTGAAGAATTTGCCCGGCTTGATGATTACGATATCTTTTCTGCAATAAAAACATGGACAAGGCATCCAGACCGGATACTGGCATATCTTTGCCAGTCGGTTGTTAACAGGAAGCTGCCCAGGATTAAGCTGCAGAAAGCAGCTTTCAGCGAAGAAGAAATAAACATGGTAAAAAAGATGGTCAACGGCAAGTATGGTATAGAAGATGACCGCGACATCGAGTTCTTTGTATGTCACGGGACAACCAGGAACCATGCCTACGACCCTGGAGCAGCCAACATAATGATACTATCCAGGGACGGCAGCCTCAGCGACCTGGCTGAAGCAAGCGACCAGCTGAATATCAGCGCCCTTTCAAGACCGGTCGAAAAATACTTCATCTCATACCCAAAAGAGCTGGGTGTTATCTTGTAATAAGATTACAAATATGGGTACGGTTCACTCTCTACCTGCTTTACAACTCACTGTGAAACAGCTGCACAACAAATAATTCTTGGCTATATATCCAAATATTGGTAACTTGCGGGCACTTTTTAAACGCAAGTATTAATTTGATGGAATATTCAGCAAGTGAGATTGCCGGTTTTGTCAACGGGGAGATAGTGGGGAACCCTGCTGCAAAGGTGTCTGAGCTGGCGAAGATAGAAGAAGCAAAAGAGGGCACAATGACTTTCCTGGCCAATCCTGCCTATACCCAGTATATATACTCTACAAATGCCTCTATAGTCCTTGTAAAGGATGATTTCATACCGGAAAAACCGATAAAGGCAACCCTTATAAAGGTAAAGGACCCTTATGTTGCCCTTGCTGGGTTGCTGGAGCTTTACCAGGTGCAGCAACCTGAAAGGAAGGGGGTGTCAGAACTCTCCTTTGTTCCAAAGAGCACAAGGATAGGGAAAAACGCATATATTGGTGAGTTCGTCTCATTTGGAGAGAACGTGAGCATAGGCGAAGATGTTAAGATATACCCCAACTGCAGTATTGGGGACAACGTCAATATAGGAAAGGGTACAGTTGTATATTCCGGTGTCCGCGTTTACCAGAATACCTCCATTGGTTCTGCTTGCACAATCCATTCAAATGCAGTGCTTGGTGCGGATGGTTTCGGGTTTGCACCGCAAACCGACAATAATTACAAGAAAGTTGCCCAAATAGGCAATGTAATTATTGAGGACAATGTGGAGATAGGTGCTGGAACCACAATCGACAGGGCCACGCTTGGATCCACGGTTATAAAAAAGGGTGTCAAGCTTGATAACCTGATACAGATTGGTCATAATGTGGTAATAGGTGAAAATACGGTTATGGCTGCCCAGAGCGGTGTTGCAGGATCAACAAAGATCGGGCGCAACTGTATGATCGGGGGGCAGGCAGGTATCAGCGGGCACCTTACAATCGGCAATGATGTAAAAATGGCAGGCCAGACAGGGGTTTCATCAAATATCAGGGACGGACAGATAATTATGGGGTCACCGGCAATTGAAGCATCACAGTACAGGAAAGCATTCATTTACTTCAGAAACTTCGAAAAACTGGTTGCCAGGATAGATGAGCTTGAAAAGGAGTTAAAACGACTTAAAGATTGATAGAACCTGAATTTTACCATGAACGAAAAACAAAAGACCATCAGGGAAGAGGTGACCGTTAAGGGTCACGGATTGCACACAGGGAAGAATGTAACACTCACAATAAAACCTTCACCCAAGAATACCGGGATCCGTTTCCTGCGAACCGACATCGGAAATGATGCCTTTGTTGAGGCAGACGCACGCCTGGTTACGGAAACTTCAAGGGGCACTACCCTGGAGAAAGACGGAATGAAAATTGCCACGGTTGAGCATGTACTGGCAGCGGTTGCAGGAATGGGGATAGACAATGCAATAATAGAGGTGGATTGTCCGGAGACACCAATCCTTGACGGCAGCTCCAGGTTCTTTACCGAGGCGCTTAAGAGTGCAGGAACAGTTGAGCAGGAGGCATTCAGGGACTATTTCGAGGTAAGGGAGCCAATACGGTTCTACCACGAAGAGAAGGACTGCGAGATAATAGCCGTACCGGCCGACACCTACCGGGTAACATGCATGATAGACTATAAATCAAAGGTCCTGGGGCATCAGTTCGCCGCCATCGCTGACATAAATGAATTCAACGATGAGATAGCAAGCTGCCGCACCTTTGTCTTTTTGCACGAACTTGAATACCTTTTGGCCCAGAACCTGATTAAGGGAGGAGACCTGAGCAATGCAATAGTGTTCGTCGACAAGCCTGTAACCCAGGAGGAACTTGACCGACTTGCAGGGCTTTTGAACAAGCCAACTGTTGAGGTAAGGGCCGAAGGGATACTGAACAACCTTGAACTTGCATTCCATAATGAACCTGCCAGGCACAAGCTGCTGGACATTGTGGGAGATCTGAGCCTTGCAGGCAGGCCCATCAAGGGTCATATAATTGCAAGCAAACCGGGTCATGCCTCAAACGTTCTGTTTGCCAGGGAGCTGCAAAAACATATAAAGGACAGGATAGAGCAGGAACAGATCCCTGTATATGACCCGGACCAGCAGCCCGCTTATGATATCAACGACATAAAGAGAATGCTGCCACACCGCCCGCCATTCTTACTGGTAGACAAGATAATTGAGGTAACTGACTCCTCGGTGGTTGCGGTAAAGAATGTGAGCATGAATGAGGCATTTTTTGCAGGGCACTTCCCCGACGAGCCCATTATGCCTGGTGTTCTCCAGGTAGAGGCGATGGCACAGGCGGGGGGTATCCTTGTGCTGTCAACTGTCGACGATCCACAAAACTATAATACATATTTCCTGAAGATCGACCATGTCCGCTTTAAGCAAAAAGTGGTGCCAGGCGACACCCTTGTCTTTAAAATGAGCCTGATCGCACCAGTAAGAAGAGGTATATGCCATATGCGCGGAGTGGCCTATGTAGGAAGCAAAGTTGTTATGGAAGCTGAAATGATGGCGCAGATAAGCAAAAAACAATAATTTCATATGAATCAACCATTAGCATACGTACATCCACAGGCAAAGATCGCCGGTAATGTAGTTATTGAACCTTTCGTTACCATTCACAAGAATGTTGAGATCGGTGAAGGTACCTGGATAGGTTCTAATGTGACAATAATGGAGGGCGCCCGGATCGGGAAAAACTGCAAAATATTCCCCGGGGCGGTTATAAGTGCCGTACCCCAGGATCTTAAGTTCGACGGGGAGGAGACAACCGTTGAAATTGGCGATAACACCACGATACGTGAATTTGTAACTGTTAACAGGGGTACAAAGGCGAGCAATAAAACAGTTATCGGTAACAACTGCCTTTTAATGGCATATGTTCATGTAGCCAACGACTGTATAATCGGCAATAACTGCATTCTGGCAAATGCGGCCAACCTTGCCGGGCATATTACATTAGATGACTATGCAATACTTGGGGGATTATCTGCCGTACACCAGTTTGTCAACATAGGTACACATGTGATGATCTCTGGAGGCTCGCTGGTGAGAAAGGATGTACCGCCCTATACAAAAGCCGCGAGGGACCCTCTTTCATTTGTTGGTATCAATTCAATTGGTTTACGCAGAAGAGGGTTCAGCAGTGAAACCATCAACGAGATACAGGACATTTACAGGATAATATACCTTAAGAACCTAAATGTCAGTCAGGCTCTCACCTATATTGAGACCGAAATGCCCGCAACACCCGAACGGGATGAAATACTGAGCTTTATTTCAAAGTCGGCCAGGGGTATAATGAAGGGATACTCCTACAAGGAAAAATAAACCGCCTGGGCAATGCAGGTAAGACTTCAGGCCATTGGAAAGAAATTCAGGCACAGGTGGATATTCAAAAACCTCAATCATGTTTTCCACCCTGCAGGCAAATATGTTATCACCGGCAAGAACGGCAGTGGCAAGTCAACCCTGGTCAGGATACTGTCAGCTTCACAAAGGCCCAGTGAAGGGATCATTACCTGGGAGCGGGGCGGGTTAAATGTTGACCCCGGCAGGGTATTCAGCCATATCTCAATTGCCGCCCACTATATTGATATAACAGGTGAACTGACTTTCAGGGAGCTTATTGGGTTTCATAAAAAGCTGAAAAAATTTCCCGAAGGGATTACGGCAGTAGAAATAGCCCGGATCTCAGGACTGTACGAACACGCTGACAAATATATCAGCCATTTCTCCTCAGGCATGAAGCAGCGGGCAATCCTCACTTTGTCCATGTTATCCGGCTGCAACCTGCTGCTGCTTGACGAACCCTGCACCAGTCTTGACCAGGGCTCAAGGCAGTGGTACAGGGATATGCTCAGTAAATACTGCGGTGAAAAGACTGTAATTATTGCCTCTAACAGCAACAGGGAGGAATATACACGGGACTTCACTCTTCTTGACCTTGAAGGGATGTAGTTTCAAATTCCAAACCTATAAGGGGTTAGGGATAAGGATTTTTTATTACTTTTGTGCACCAAAAATTGAATTTATGGCAACAACCGCTGATTTTCGTAACGGATTATGCCTTGAGCTGAACAATGAGCTGTATACCATAGTGGAGTTTCAGCATGTCAAGCCGGGTAAGGGTGGGGCTTTTGTAAGGACCAAACTCAAGAACCTCAGAACTGGCAAGGTACTGCAGCATACCTTCAATGCAGGACACAAGGTAAGCCTGGCCAGGGTTGAAAGACGGCCTTACCAGTTCCTTTACAAGGATGACATAGGCTTCCACTTCATGCATTCCGCAACCTTTGAACAGATAAGCATAGAGGAACATCTTATAGACTCACCGGAGCTTATAAAGGAGGGCCAGGAGGTGGAGGTTGTATACCATGTGGATTCCGAAACCCCACTTAGTGTCGAGCTGCCCCCTTTCGTTGAACTTGAAGTAACCTATACCGAACCAGGGGTTAAGGGAGATACTGCTACAAACACTTTAAAGGCGGCAACCCTGGAGACCGGTGCTGTTGTCAATGTTCCGCTTTTTATTGATACAGGTGAGAAAATCAAGATTGATACACGCGATAAATCTTACGCTGAAAGAGTAAAATAAACAATATACATGCAACTTACACCTCCCAGAACACTCCATGAGATTGCATCCATAATAAATGCCGAGTACACCGGTGATCCCGAAACAACCGTAAGCGGGATTAATGAGATCCACAGGGTAGAAAAAGGTGATATCACCTTTGTAGATCATCCAAAATATTACAGGAAAGCACTTAGCTCAAAGGCCACCACAATAATCATCAATAAAAAAATGGCAGCCCAAAACGGGAAGGCCCTGATATTTTCTGAGGATCCTTTCAGTGACTTCGTTAGCCTGATAAAAAAGTTCAGACCGTTCAAGGAGGCCAGCAGTATGATAAGCCCCGACGCAAATATTGGGGAGGGTACCCTGCTGCAACCCGGAGTATTCATTGGTAATAACGTAAACATCGGGGAGAACTGCCTTATACACTCAAACGTAACGATCTACGATAACTCGGTTATAGGTGATAATGTGATTATTCACTCAGGAGCTGTAATTGGTGCAGATGCATTTTATTTTAAAAGAAGGCCCAGGAGTTACGACAAACTGGAATCCTGCGGCAATGTGCATATTGCAGACAATGTTGAAATAGGTGCAAATACCACCATCGATAAGGGTGTTTCCGGCACCACCACAATAGGAAAGGGAACAAAGCTTGACAACCTAATTCAGATCGGACACGATACGATAATAGGTAAAAACTGCCTGTTTGCCGCCCAGGTCGGGGTCGCCGGCTGCGTGAACATTGGAGATGACGTTATCCTGTGGGGCCAGGTCGGGGTACAGAAAGACCTTACAATAGGCAGCGGCGCTGTTGTACTGGGTCAGTCCGGGATTGCAAAGTCTCTCGAAGGGAACAAAACATATTTTGGATCACCGGCAATAGAAGCACTTGAGAAGATGAAAGAGCTGGCTCTTATTAAGAAGCTCCCCTCTGTAATAGAAAAGATCAGCTAAGCTTTAATTAGGGGGTCACTCTGAACTGCTTATCTCTATATCCCCCGGCTTGTATCTTGACGGACACTTCAGCAGCATGCTGGAGGCCACAAACCTGCCTCCTTCATATCTGCCAATGAGAACAATTTCGTCAGAAAGCTCAAAATCTATTGGTTTCGGGCCAAAGTACAAAACCTCTTCCCTCTCTCCAAGATTATCCACCATACTGAAGTTCAGTGTCAGGGTGCTCTCTACTACCTCCTCACTGACAGGCTCGCCCTCAACAAGGTTTCCGATTATGTGGAACTCCCTGCCAGGATTTTCCCTTGCCTCTGCAAATCCTGAATAGGTGTCAGCATTGTATACTGTCCCTATTATTGCACAAACGGCAACTACCAGAAAAACAAGCAATACTATTTGTGTTTTTTTCATTCTCTGCCAGCAGGATTTTCTTCAATATCACTGACCCTTTTTTCCAGGCGGGATATCTTTTTCTCAATAAAGAACATAAAAACCGCCAGCCCCAGGAATATAATCACAAGCAGCAGTGCAA
>PWNY01000147.1 GCA_003557805.1 Bacteroidales bacterium
CTCCCGGGAGAGTATGTCGTCGCCGGATACTTACAAGGGTCCGTACTTAATAACAGTGCGGGCCTTTTTTTGTGCCTTTTTTTATGATCTGCTCAGAACAACCACCCGAGGTTGATATAACCAATTATACTTCTTGTCTGATGGCTGTATGAAAAAGTAAGTTCCATAGGTCCAATCAGGCTGTCAAATCCAAGTGAGATGCCCCCGCCAATCAGAAAATTGTCACGGCTAATTTGTTCGGGTTCTTCGAAACGGAATTCATAAAGTCCGGAGTTCAGGATACCGGTAAGAAAGAAGTTACTGCCCAGGGAGTATTGATATCCCAGGGCTGCAATAAGTGCAGACTCGCTAATGACCTGATATTCATTGATACCTGTGAACGTAAACTGTTTGTCCAGGAACCTGTTGGTTCCGCCTATATTGAACCCGTTTATAAAACCCTGGCTGTAACTAAGATTGTAGCCCAGCTGCAACTGAACAATCTGGGTCAGTGTTCCTGTTATGGGGATGTATTTTTCACTTGCCAGGTAAAACTGGAAGAAATTGTCAATATCTATACCCAGGTCCTCAAGGCTAGCCTCCTCCCCGTCAAGCCTGATCTCTGAAATCGATTTTCTCTGGTTGTAGAATAAAGAACCCCTGACATTGATCCTTTGGCCGGAAGTAGGGAAGGAGTTCCGGTTAAGGGTGTGGTGGAGATAATTCACCCCGGTCTCAAGCGATGTAATGCTGCCCCTGAGGGTGGTAGGTGTTCGCATATTTGGAGACAGTCTTTGATAGTTTTGTGCATTGTAAAAAGAGACATATGAATTCCTCCCCCAGATGGTGTTAATGGAGAGTTCATGCCTCAGTGCAGACTGCTTGTACTCTGCAATCGGTTCAAAATTGTCATAAAGGGAAAAGTTAAAGCTTCTTCCGCCTGCCTTGTAATGCAGCCAACTCTGCCTTCTTTCATCCAGAAAATAGATCAAATCTGCCCTGAAAGCGGGATTTTCCCCTATCAGTGCGGCAAATGAGGCTTCGGCATTGTAGTTAAAAAAGTTATTCGTGCCTATTTTGGCAGTAATACCGACCCCTGCAAAAGAACTGAAGTTTATCCCGGCGGCCAGGCTGGCAAAAGGCTTTTCCACCAGCTCAAGGGTAAGGATGACCGAACCTTCCGACCCTCCTGGTGAAAGATGGTAGTTGACACGGGTGAAATAATTACTTGCGTACAACCTGTTTACTGCCCTGGTAACACTACTTGCGGTGATGGTATCCCCGCTGAATATATCAAAGGAGTTTCTTGCAAATGACATCCTGACTTCTTTAAGACCACGGAATATGACAGTGTCGACAACAAGTTCTGTATTTTCCCTTTTGGCCGGAAGTCCGTCCGGCCGTGAGCTTTGTACCGGTGCAATTTCCGTGAGCTGTTCAATAAATTTCCTGGCCTCTTTTTTCCCCTGTTCAATGATTTCCTGGCTGTGTGCAAAGCTTGCCGCGCTAAATCCGGGAAGCTCCACCTCAATATAAAGGTCGGTTGCCTCCCTGTTCTGAATGAAGCTCCTGGCATCGCTGTAAAAGCCCATCTGGTAAATAATATCAATCGGACTGATCAGCTCTTCTGCCGGGCGTAGTCCCTGTGAAACATTCACGCCTATTATATACTCAGCTCCCATATCCTTTGCCAGGCGTGCAGGGAAATTGTCCGCGACTCCGCCGTCAATAAGCTTAAGGCCTTCCCTTTCAACGGTGGTAAAGACTGAAGGCATCGCCATTGAGGCCCTTATGGCTGTTACAAGGTTACCTTCTTTCATTACAACTGCCTCCCCGTTTTCAACGTTTGTGGCTACACATGCAAACGGTATTGGCAGTTGGCGGAAATCGGTGATATTGTAAGTGTGGAAAAACATCTCACTAAGGGTGTTCCAAAGCTGCTGCCCTTCGATTGCACCTGTCGGAGTTTTTATTTTCCTGTCCTCAATAGGCAGTTCAACAATATGTTTCTGGTGATTGTCCTTTCTTACCGGGTGAATATAACTAAGCTCTGACCTCCTGGTAAACATTGATTCCCAGTCCAGGTCCAGGGCAATATCCTCAATCTCCCTCGCTGAATACCCTGCTGCATACATACCACCAACTATTGCCCCCATACTGGTACCTGTAATGTAATCAGGTTGTATGCCCAGACTATCAATAATATGAAGTATCCCTATATGAGCCAGCCCGCGTGCACCCCCTCCGCTGAGTGTTAGTCCGAGCTTATTTGAGCTGTTGTTTTCATCCTGATCCAGGAGTATTTTCGCCGGTTGTGCATTAAGTCGTGATAATCCGCTGCCACCAGCTGGCTGAAAAAACATATCCGGGCATGTTGATAAGCCCAGAAACATTATCACAAAAATTGTTTTTTTGTATAAGCCCCTCATTGTAATCTATGTAAAACAGGTAATGCTATAACGTATAACCAGGGTGATCAGATATACCTAACACAGCAATTTTTATGCCGCTTCTTTTGCAACCTGCCTGTTCGTTCTTTTTATGAGTATTATAAAATCTCTTACCTTTACAGACCGTTTAACAAAGGATACATTAACTGCCGGCATGCCACGTTATTTTTCAATCCTGTTTTGCCTGTTAACTCTTTTGCCTCTGTCCGGGAATACCAGCCTTTATGCACAAGGCAGGAAGTTCCCGGAGGTCCCATGGTATACGGCAGACCAGTTGTTCCACCAGCAGTTGCATCAAAAACAGCTGATTGACACTTCACTCACCGCATTCCAGCGCTATGACCTTCCTTACAGTGAATACGACTTTTATGCCGGCCAGGGGAATGTGGGGCATATGAGCAGGGTCCTTGCATTCAGGGGTGCCGGCAGCTTTGGGTTCAGGCTGCATCCCGGGCCATTTTACCCCGGATACCTGTTTTCCTTTGAAAATATAAGGTACTACAGGCCTGATCACGTATACTCAGAACTCTACTACGTGCTTGGATCAGATAATGAACAGTTGTTCTATGCAAAACATAACCAGCGTTTGCACGAACGGGTTTACGCAGGCTTGAAATACCAGTCAGTCAACTCTCCGGGCACTTACAGCCGCTTAAATGCAAGGAATGCCAGCTTCCTTTTATACCTGGATGCTGAACCCGTTGATAACTATAATGTTGCAGGCAATCTTATTATAAACCGCATATTTAACGATGAGAGTGGTGGCCTTAGAAACCGCCTGGGCTTTGAACAGGATGAAGTAAGGGACAGTGTAATATTGCTTGGTGCAGAGTCCAGGATACGGGAACTGGGTTTCAGTATACAGCAGAGTTACAGGCCCGGAATGGGCCAGCCAGGTGATACCCTCCCTGAAGAGAGCGGGTTTTCCCTTGGCCGGATAGGGCATGTATTCAGGTATATGCGAAGCGGTTATGCATTTGATGAGACTTCAATGCCAAGTTCCTACTATTATGAAGGTCATCTGCCGGTAAGCGAGTCGTCTACGTTTGACTCCCTGCTGGTACACTCTATCAGTAACAGGTTTGAGTGGACCAATACCCCCGGCCGTCTGGACGCCCGGCCGGTAACAATAAAGCTGTTTGCCAGTTATGACATATTAAGCATACGTCAGCCCGATACGGTTGCTTATGGCCTTACTGAAGATGGATACAGCTTTACAAGGGACAGTTTTAGCCAGCTGGAGACCGGCCTGAAGTTAAGTTCAGACCCTGACCGCTTTTTCTCCTTCAAAGGCTTCGCAAACTATATCACCGGCGGCTACAATGACCAGGATTTCAGGTTCGGGGGGGAGGTGTTTTTGGGAGAGCGGTCAGCAAACATAAGAGCAGGTGCAAGGGCCCTGTATTCGGAACATGAGGCGGCTTACCTTCAAAACAGGTATTACAGCAACTATGTAAGATGGGACAATTATTTCAGTAAAACGAGGCTATTAAATGCAGGCATAATGATTAACAGTGAACATCTGAGCCTGGAAGCTGACTACTACCTGCTGGAGAGGCCCGTGTATTTAAACAGTGAGGCAATGCCTGTACAAAAAGATGGCTCTCTGAACGTTTTAACTGCAGGTTTGTCAGCTGAAGCTGGTACAGGAGTTATCAGGACAAGGAACAGGCTTTTGGTTCAGTATTTTGATGATGATGATTTTGAAAGATACCCGCTGTTTATAAGCTATCACTCCCTTTATGCATCCTTTAGCCTGTTTGATGAGGCAATGTTTACACATCTTGGGCTGGATCTTCGATATAATGTGCCATACAAACCAATGGCATATATGCCCGTGAACCGCATGTTCTATATACAGAATGATTACAAGAGTGACCACACCTTTCTTGTAGATCTGTTTTTAAATGCAAGGATCAGCAGGGCCCGCCTGTTTGTCAAGCTTCAGAACATACTAGGTTTGGTGACTGATAAACCCCCAGTATATGATATCCCTTTCTTTCCCCTGCCGGAGACCATGTTCAAGTTTGGTGTTTCCTGGGCGTTTTTCGACTGAACCAATGACCCTACTTCGGGTTTTGTGTAATAATTAACAATGCTTGCCTGCTTCTTACGTATAATCGTTATAAATAGGGCGATATCCTGTAAATAGTAAATTATATTTCGTATTTTTGCAGCCTCAGGTAGTGGCCTAACTATCTTAAAATAAGACATTTTCGTATTCTTAAAACTATATTGTTATGACCAGAGAAAAAAAGTTCATCACATGTGACGGTAACCACGCTGCATCACATGTGGCTTATATGTTCAGTGAAGTTGCAGCTATATATCCCATTACCCCCAGCTCAAACATGGCTGAAAATGTCGATGAGTGGGCGGCTTCAGGGAGGAAGAACATATTCGGAGAGGAAGTCAAGCTTGTGGAAATGCAGTCAGAAGGTGGTGCTGCCGGTGCAATGCACGGAGCACTTCAATCAGGTGCACTTGCGAGCACCTATACTGCCTCCCAGGGTCTTCTGCTAATGATTCCCAATATGCTCAAAATGTCTGGTGAGCTGCTCCCTGGAGTTCTGCATGTTTCGGCACGCAGTCTTGCCGCACAGGCGCTGTCCATTTTTGGTGACCATTCAGATGTAATGAGTACCCGTAATACGGGCTTTGCAATGCTTGCAACCGGCAGTGTCCAGGAAATAATGGATATTGCACCCATTGCCCATCTGGCAGCAATAAAATCACGTGTGCCATTTCTCCACTTTTTCGATGGGTTCCGTACATCTCATGAAGTTCAGAAAGTAGAGGAAGCCGACCAGGAAAAACTGGAAAAGCTTCTGGACTTGAAGGCTTTGGATGAGTTTCGCAAAAGGGCCCTTAACCCGGAAAACCCAGTAACAAGGGGTACCGCACAGAACCCTGACATTTACTTCCAGTCCAGGGAAGCCTCCAACCCATTCTACAATGCGCTTCCGGACCTTGTTGAAGAGTACATGCAGGAGATTTCCAGGATATGCGGCCGTGAATACCACCCGTTCAGCTATTACGGCGCCCCGGATGCTGAGGATATTATCATTGCAATGGGTTCGATAACCGAGACCATAAAAGAAACCATTGATTATAAAATGAGCCAGGGTTAAAAGGTAGGGCTTATTAGCGTACACCTTTACAGGCCTTTCTCGGAGAAGTATTTCTTCAATGTACTGCCTGATACTGTTAAGCGTATCGCTGTTCTGGACCGTACCAAGGAACCCGGTGCCCACGGTGAACCTCTCTACCTCGATGTAGTTGAGATGTTCAAGGGAAGGGAAAACAGCCCCCTGGTGGTTGGCGGACGTTACGGGCTCAGCTCAAAGGACACTGTGCCCGGTCATATAATCTCAGTCTTTGACAACCTGCGCCTGCCGGAACCAAAGAACCAGTTCACTGTTGGAATAGTTGATGATGTTACCTTTACATCCCTGCCACTTGGTGAGAACATCGACGTGTCACCTGAGGGCAACTATGCAGCAAAATTCTATGGAATTGGTGCTGACGGTACAGTGGGTGCCAACAAGAACTCTATCAAAATCATCGGCGATACTACCGACAAGTATGCACAGGGATATTTCTCATATGACAGCAAGAAATCAGGAGGAATTACCGTATCACACCTGAGGTTCGGCGACAGTCCGATTCGTTCACCTTATCTAATCAATGCAGCCGACTTTGTGGCATGTCACGTTCCGGCATACCTGGATAAGTATGATATGCTAAAAGGCCTGAAAAAGGGAGGAACCTTCCTTTTGAACTCCATCTGGGATGTTGAGGAGACAAAGAAGAGGATGCCTGACCATATGAAGCGCTATATCGCTGAAAACGACATTAAGTTTTATATCATAAATGCTACCGAGATAGCTGAAAAGATCGGGCTTGGAGGCAGGACAAATACCATAATGCAGAGTGCGTTCTTCAAGCTTGCCGAGGTAATTCCTTACGACAAAGCTGTAAAGGAGATGAAGGATGCGATCCAGAAGACATACGGCCGTAAAGGTGAGGAGATTGTCAGGATGAACAATGCAGCAGTTGATGAGGGTGGAAAGGTTGTGAAGGTAGATATTACTGAAGAGTGGAAGAAAGCGGAAGCTGAGGTGAAACTTAAGGTTAGGGAAGATGTTCCGGAGTTTATACGTGATATTGTCTACCCCATAAACAGCCAGAAAGGTGATGACTTGCCGGTGAGCGCATTCCGCGACCGAGAGGACGGAACCTTCCCGCCTGGAACCACTGCTTATGAAAAAAGGGGAATTGCAGTACATGTTCCTGATTGGATCAAGGATAACTGTATACAGTGTAACCAGTGTGCATATGTCTGCCCGCACGCTGTTATAAGACCATTTTTACTAGATGATAAGGAGATGAAAAAGGCCCCTGAAGGTCTTGAAGTTGTGGA
This sequence comes from Bacteroidales bacterium, assembly GCA_003557805.1. GTDB lineage: Bacteria > Bacteroidota > Bacteroidia > Bacteroidales > UBA7960 > PUPG01. The sequence continues at coordinate 6,853 of PWNY01000147.1, forward strand.
TGCCAAGGGCAAATCACTTGCCGGGCTAAAATACAGAATGCAAATAAGCCCGCTTGACTGTACCGGTTGTGGTAACTGCGTTGATGTTTGCCCCTCACCGAAGAAGGCCCTCGAGATGAAACTTCTCGATGAAATGATGCATGAGGACAAGAACTGGGACTGGGTTATCGGGAATGTATCCTACAAGGATACCCTGCTGAACAAATCACAGTCAGTGAAGAACAGCCAGTTTGCACAGCCGCTGTTTGAGTTCAGCGGTGCCTGCGCCGGCTGTGGCGAGACCCCCTATATCAAACTTATCACCCAGTTGTATGGTGACAGGATGATGATTGCAAATGCCACCGGTTGCTCTTCAATCTACGGAGGGTCAGCTCCCGCCACACCCTATACAGTTAACAGTAACGGTCACGGTCCTGCCTGGGCTAACTCCCTGTTCGAGGACAATGCCGAATATGGTTTTGGTATGGCAACAGGTGTGCGTAAACTAAGGGACAGGATCGCACGCTTAATGAAGGCAGCTCTTGATGCCGGAAATATCGGTGATGACACCAGGAAGGCATTTACCCAGTGGCTTGAGTCAAAGGATGACGGCGAGAAGTCAAGGGAGGCCTCTGAGATAGTTGTCAAAAGCCTTGAAAAGGAGAAAAACCCGGTTGCCGGCCAGATACTTGACCTGAAACAGTATCTTGTAAAGAAATCAGTTTGGTGCTTCGGCGGTGACGGATGGGCCTATGATATCGGGTTTGGCGGTCTTGACCATGTTGTTGCCTCGGGAGAAGATGTTAACCTGCTTGTAATGGACACGGAGGTTTATTCCAATACTGGTGGACAGGCTTCAAAGGCTACGCCTGTCGGGGCAATTGCCAAGTTTGCTGCTTCCGGGAAGCGTATCCGCAAAAAGGACCTTGGGCTGATGGCAATGACCTATGGTTATGTGTATGTAGCACAGGTCGGTATGGGTGCAAACCAGAACCAGTTCCTTAAAGCCGTAAGGGAGGCCGAGGAGTACCCGGGGCCCAGCATAATAATAGCATACTCTCCATGTATAAACCATGGATTGCGCAATGGAATGGGAAGTACCCAGCAGCAGACAAAGGATGCCGTTGAGGCAGGATACTGGCAGTTATACCGTTATAACCCACTGCTTGAGGCACAGGGTAAAAACCCCTTCCAGCTTGACAGCAAGGAACCCGACTGGGCTAAATTCCAGGATTTCCTTAACTCAGAGGTGAGGTTCAGCTCATTGAAAAAAGCCTTCCCGAAAGAGGCGGGTGAACTGTTCAAGGCAGCTGAGGAAAACTCCAGGTGGCGCTACAATATGTACAGGCGTTATGCTGAGATGACATTTTCGGAATAGAAGACTCTGCTTTTGTTCAATAAAATGGGGGCAGTTACTCGTTAACTGCCCCCATTTTTATATCCAGACCTGGTAGTCTAAAACCTAATACCAAAAAATCCTGCTTTCTATAATCGCGGGTTATATGCAGCACTGAAATCTGACCCGAAGGTATAGCTAATACCAATGGTGCCACTCATGCTGTAATCGGTCGCCTGCTGCGCCTGCTCAAGCAATATCTCTTCAAGGGACATATCACCAGCGGAAATTGATATAAGATCGTTGATAATATCCAGGTTCGTCCTAACATTGAGCGACAGCCCCTGGAAAATCCTGAGGGATACACTTGCGTATAATTCTGCGCGGTTTATTGAAAAATCCTGAAAAAAGTGTGAGCCGGTTATCCCTGCACGGAAGTTTCCCCATGGCTGCTGGAAACTTGCAGAAGCCTCTACCGACTGGGACCATAGGAACTCCTCATCCTTTGCGAATATTGTTGTTTCAATATAGTTGTGGTATCCGTACCCCATCCTGTAGGCGAAGGTTATTGATCGCCTTGTAGCCTCATCATAAGGGAATAAACTGTACTCTAAGGCGGGAGAAAGTTCAGTGTTGAATTTCGTATTATGAAAAGTACTCGACAAACTTGAGTTAAATATCCCGACAGACCAGTGGTCATTTAAACTTTTTATGATATACGACTGGTGACCGTGACGGTGCGAGGTACTTACAATGGTTGCATCATCGGTATAATAGGTCCTGTTGTTGAAATTGAAATAGGGCCTTAAACGTATTTTCCATTCTTCAGTGACCCTGTCGGCATAAAACCCGGCGCGGAAGGAGTGCCGCTTTTGCTTCTCTTCCCTGTAGAAATTGCCTCCTCCATATATCTCAAATACCCAGCTGTTCCAGGGGTCAACTTCGGGTTCAATATCATTATCCACTTCATTTAAACTGCGATCATAGTTATATGCTACAATAATCCTGTCCGCCAGATCTGTCTCCAGGATATAATTAACCAGGCCGGCTTTTATCAGGTTGGTATAGCCTCTCCTTGTATCATAGCTGGTGTTTGAGGCAGGGGCCCAGTATGTCAGCTCCTGCCGCATATCGGAGAAGGCTCGCCTGCCTATCAGTGATATTGCGTAATTTGTACCGGCTGTTCCAGCACTATGTCTTGTTATTATGATATGGACATCCGCATTCTCTTGATCCCTTACAAAAGATACTATTGGTATCTGCTGGCGGAAATAATCCTCGTCGAACCATCTTCCTGTGTCAAGGAAGACA
>PWNY01000226.1 GCA_003557805.1 Bacteroidales bacterium
AGAGTATCTCAGGTTCTCCTCTGTATATACATTATACACCCCTTTTGACAGTGCCTCTGCATCGCCTCCTCCTGTCCAGACCTGCTGGCCTTTTTTGGCATATATGGTGGCTGTGCCCGTATCCTGGCAGAAAGGAAGCTTTCCCCTTGCTGAGATTTCAGCATTACGCAACATTGTAAGGGCAACATACTTGTCATTTTCACTGGCCTGATCATCCTTCAGTATATCGGCAACCTGCTTAAGATGCTCTGTCCGAAGCATAAAAGATACATCCTTAAGTGCTCTACGGGCAAGTAGGGTAAGCCCTTCCGGTGCTACCCTCAAAACGGGCTTCCCGTCAAAGCTGTCTGTTGAAACATGCTCCCTGGTAAGGAGGTAATATTCTGTTTTGTCTTCTGAAAGAGGAAATGGATCCTGGTAAGAAAAAGCCGGTGTTTTCATGGGAATAATGCTTTGGTTTGTGTGAATCTTTAAAAATACGATAATTAAACATAGCTTCCAAAAGGACTTCAATTTATTGTATCTTTGCAGATTATGGATACAAACAGGAAAAACCGGGTGTCCCGGCTTATTCAGAAAGATCTTGGCGAGATACTGCAACTTGCAGGCAGGGATTGGTTTCCCGGGGCCATGATAACTGTGACAAAAGTTTATGTTACCAGTGACCTTTCAATTGCCAGGGTATATCTGAGCATTTTCGGCAAGGATTCTAAAGAGGTAATAAAGCAGGTTGAGCACAGGGGCAAGGAAATTAGAAAACAGCTTGGTATGAGGGTAAAGAACCAGTTAAGGCAGGTACCTGAGCTGAAGTTCCATATAGATGACAGCCTTGATTACATTGAGAACCTAGAAAAGTTGCTTAAATAGCATATTACCGCCAAATGCACTACGACCCCGTAAAAAGGATGCTGGGCAGGTTCTTTAGCCGCAGCCCGCTTACCCAGGACATATTTTACCGCTTGCTTGATATCCTTTTGTTACGCAGCTGGCATATCCGGTCATGTTTAAAAAAGATCAGGAAAAAGAACAGTGAGTTGAAGGTGCTGGATGCAGGCAGCGGACTGGGGCAGTATACATGGTACATGGCAAGGAAAAACCCAGGCTGGCATATAAAGGCTGTTGACATTAAGGAGGAGGAGATAAATGAATGCAGGGCATTTTTCAGGAAGAGATCCTGCAACAATGCCGATTTCATTACTGAAGACCTTTTGAACTACCGCAGCGATAATACTTTTGACCTTATTCTGTCGGTTGATGTAATGGAACATATCGAGAATGACTCTAAGGTGTTCTGCAATTTCCACAGCTCCCTGAAACCCGGGGGGCTTCTGCTTATAAGCACACCATCGGACAAGGGTGGCAGTGACACAAAAAGCGAAGATGACACATCCTTTATTGAAGAGCACGTGAGGAACGGGTATTCGGTCGAGGAAATAAGCCAAAAGTTAAGGAAGGCAGGATTTGAAAGGGTGGAAACCAGGTACACATACGGTTCACCGGGAAGTATCGCCTGGCATATCTCAATGAAGTACCCGATGATGATGCTTAATCTATCTAAAACATTTATACTTCTGCTGCCATTTTATTATATATTTACCATGCCATTTGCACTTTTGCTCAACCTGGCGGACCTGAAGATGTCGCACCCGTCAGGTACGGGGCTTCTGGTCAGGGCATATAAAAGCGAAAACGGATCATAATGCCACGAAACAGGAAAGTGAACCTGCCATTGTTCTTTGCATGGCGATACCTGTTTGCCAAAAAGACACACAATGCCATCAATATCATTACCCTGGTGTCGGCAGCAGGTGTTGCTGTTGGCGCCATGGCTCTTGTGGTCGTCCTGTCTGTCTTCAATGGCCTGGAAAAACTTGTCCTGTCGCTTTTCAACTCATTTCATCCGGATATTGAGATCACCATTGCGGAGGGCAAGACATTTTCGATGTCTGATTTCCCGGCCGGAGAATTACAATCAGTACCCGGAGTTATCAGTTATGGTGAGGTACTGGAAGAAACCGGGCTTATCAGGTACAGGGACAGGCAGCACCTGGTAAAGCTTAGAGGAGTTGATGAAAACTATTCAGGCATTACCGGTATTGACACAATGGTTGTAAGGGGAGAGTTTTTGCTTACCCATAATGAACGCGACTACTTCATCCTGGGCCAGGGTGTCTCACAGGTCACAGGTGCGAGCATACATGACCTGCTAAACCCCATAGAGGTTTACCTGCCGCGAAGGGGAAGAACAACAGGATTACACCCTTCACAGGCATTTCGTTCATCTGCTGGTTATGCTGCTGGAATTTTTGCAGTACAGTCAGAGTATGATATGGAGTATGTCATTGTCCCCGTCAGGCTAATGCGCAGCCTGCTGGACTATGATGACCATGTAAGCTCCATTGTCGTGAAGACTGATCCTTCTTACAGGGTTCAGGGCATCTCGGAGAGAATTCAGGAGCTTGCAGGGCCAGGGTACACTGTAAGGAGCCGTATGCAGCAGCAGGATTTTTTGTACAGGATCATGCGGTCGGAAAAATGGGCTATATTTTTAATTCTCAGCTTTATTCTCGTAATCGCCGCATTCAATGTCATAGGTTCGCTCACAATGCTTGTGATTGAGAAAAGGAGAGATATACCGGTACTAAGGAGCATGGGGGCCGCCAGGGATACGGTGGGCAGGATCTTTCTCCTGGAGGGAGTGCTTATAAGCCTTGCAGGGGCATTTGCAGGCATAGGTGCAGGAGGACTTATATCGTGGCTGCAGATGAGGTTCGGGCTGGTATCCCTTCAGGGAGAGGGTGTTTTTATAATTGATGCTTATCCCGTAAGCGTTGAATTTACCGACCTGCTGCTTGTAGGGGTAACCGTTTTCAGCATAGGCATCCTGGCTTCAGTCGTCCCCCTTCGCAGGATCAGGGCATATACCGAAAAACCGCCTTCCGGATGATACATCAGCGGATAGAGGCACCTATTGATTCATAGGCCCCTAAAAGCTTTTCCATAACCCTGTCAACCTCTTCGTCAGTAAGTGTCCTGTCCTTATCCTGGAAGACAAAACTCACCGCGTAAGACTTTTTGTTCTTCCCGAGCTTATCATCATCCTGGTAGACATCAAAAAGGTTTACCTCCTTTAGAATCCTTTTCTCCATGCCGGCAGCAAGTTGTCTGATCCTGTCAAAGCTCACCGAGTTGTCAACCAGCAAGGCAAGGTCCCTTCTTACCTCCGGGTACCTGGGCACCTCCCTGTACAAAAGAAGGTTGCCGGCTACCAGAGAAAGAAGTTCATCCCATTCAACAGAGGCATAATATACCTCCTCCTTTATCCCTGTTCGCTTCAGCACCGGGGGTGAAAGCAGGCCGAGCAGGGCCAGCTGTTTCTCTTCCAGGAAAATACCTGAGGAGTATGAGAAAATTTCATTATTGCCCTCAGGCTCCTTAATCTGAATATCACCGTCAATACCCAGGCGTTCAAAAACCGCCAGGACAGCCTCCTTTAGATCAAAGAAATCAACCATCTCTTCACCTGACCGCCAGTTTTCCGGTTGGCGCCGGCCAGTCATAAATAAAGCCAGCACGCTCCTCTCAGAGATACCTCCAAGTGGATCCTTCCCTTCAGCCTTTTTCTCTCTTTCATAAATATTGCCAAGTTCAAAGAGCTTCATATCCCGGACCTTCCTGTTCCTGTTATATGCTATGGTCTCAAGACCACCGAACAGCAGTGACTGCCTCATTATGTTCAGGTCCTGGCTCAAAGGGTTCTGGATTTTTACAGAACGCATGGGATCAAAACCATCTGCTTCGTAATAGACTGACTTTGTTAGGGAGTTATTCATTATCTCGTTAAACCCCCTTGCAGCCAATAGATCGGATACAGTGTTCTGCAACTGCTCCTTGTCCGGTTTAGGGTTTATAACGATTGAGGAGTGCATTTTGTCAGGCACATCAATATTGTTATACCCGTATATCCTTAGCACCTCCTCAATAACATCAGCATCCCTTGTAACATCTACCCTGTAGCGGGGAACCTTTAGCCTGAAGCCCCTTTCATTATCCGAAAGAACCTTGAAGTCAAGATCATTAAGTATGCCTCTTACCTCAGCCGCCTTAAACTTCTTGCCTGCAATTGTATTGAGCTTTTCATGGCTTAAGGTGACTTCAACAGCTTCCCTTTTGCCAGGATAGAGGTCACTTACATCTGAAGTGATTTCTCCGCCCGCAATCTCACGGATCATACCTGCAGCCCTTTTCAGGGCATGCACGGTGACCTCCGGGTCCGAGCCCCTTTCAAACCTGAATGATGCATCGGTGTTCAGGCCATGGTATTTTGCGGACTTCCTGATGCTCACTGGGTCAAAACAGGCGCTCTCAAGGAATACCCCGGTCGTAGAATTAGTAACACCCGAATTTATGCCTCCCAATATACCAGCCATGCACATAGCATCTTCCTGGTTGCATATCATCAGGTCCTCTCCGGTCAACTCCAGTTTCTCCCCGTCGAGGGTTTCAAAAAGAGTTCCCCTGGAGGGCTTTTTCACAATCACCATGTTGCCCTTTACCTCTTTAAGGTCAAAAGCGTGCAGGGGCTGGCCAGTTTCATGCAACACGTAGTTTGTGATGTCAACAATATTGTTGATCGGTTTCTGGCCAATGGCCTTAAGCCTGTTCTTAAGCCATAAGGGAGACTCCCCAACTTTTACCCCATCTATGGTAAGGCTGCTGTAGCGGGGGCATGCTTCATTGTCCTCAATCCGAACATCCACAGGATAAGTATTGGTGGCAAGGTTCAGACCGGAAACATCAGGCCAAATTACCTTGTATTTGCTGTTTTTGTCCTGGTGGTTAAGAACGGCTGCCACATCCCTGGCAACGCCAATATGGGAAGCCGCGTCAATACGGTTCGGGGTGAGCCCTATCTCATATATCCAGTCGGTCTCAACATTAAAGTATTCAGAGGCCGGGATACCTGCGGGCGTTCCTTGGGGTAAAACCATTATCCCTTCATGTGAATCTCCGAGACCCAGTTCATCCTCGGCACATATCATGCCTTCACTGGCCTCACCCCTGATCTTTGCCTTTCTAATCTCCATAACCCCTTTTGGGGTATGCAGTTTTGCGCCCACGGTGGCGACAAGAACAGACTGCCCCTCCTTTACATTTGGTGCACCGCAAACAATGGGCAACAAATCCTTTTGGCCTGTATCCACAACCGCCAGGCTTAATTTGTCGGCATTTGGGTGAGACTTGCAGGATATGACCTTCCCTGTCACGACCCCTTCAAGCCCTCCGGGTATAGACTCAAATTTTTCCATTGCCTCAACCTCAAGTCCGCAATCAGTGAGTAATACCGAAAGCTCTTCAGGGCTTAAGTCAAATGAGACATAATCTTTAAGCCACTTATAGGAAATCTGCATCTGCTAACTCTAGTTTTTTATTGTTGTCTGCAGGCCACTGTCAGTGCCGGCTTTAACGCAACTCTATAGCGGTTTCACCGAGGCGGAACTCATCAGTATACAGTGATATGGAGTACACACCCGGTTCAAACTCTTCAATTCGCTGCCAGGTAAGGCAGTGGTTGAGCACCTGGTTATTATAATTGAATGGCTCTTTGGCGGAGAATTGAAGGGTGTCGCCATGATATATGAATGCATGGCTCATACCGTCACTCTCCCTGAGGATATTGCCCGAAGGATCAGCAATCCGCATATATGCATTGTACTCGCCGGGAGGTGTTATTGGGTTCTCACCTACCAGGAAACAGACCCTGATCTGTTCAACCCTTCCGGCCCTGTCGGTTTCATGCTCACGGTCCCTTCCCCTAATGCGGAATGAGGTGGGCTCAATCTGGTAGGCCCTCAGTGTGGCGGCCTCTTCAACTTTTGACTCCAGCTCCTCCCTTTCCTGGGTAAGCTGGGTGGTCCTTCTCTGGACCTGCTGTATCTCCTCACGCATCTGCACATTCTCTGCCTTCAGCACCCTGTTCTCATTATAAAGGCTGTCGATCTCATGTACATAGTTCTGTGTGATCTCACGCAGCAGGTTAAGTTGACGTCTAATACGGTAATAGTCTGCCTGACGTGCTATCAGATCCTGTATCTCCTCGGCATTTGCCTGTATTATGCTGTCCTTGTCGGCAAGTATACTGTCATATTCCAGCTTCACTGCCCGGTAATCATCCAGCAGGGAGTCCAGCTCAAACTGCAGTTCTTCATTAAGCTCCACGGCAATCTGCCTTTCCTCGGTCATTTCTCTGAGTGACTGGCGGCTGGTAAACCAAAGTACAGCAAGCAGGAGTACCAAAACACCCAGTACGATGATCGTAATACGGTAGATCTTTTCATTCTTCCGGCTATCTTCCGGCAAATTGTTCTGTTTTGTTTCCATTATTTTTTCCAGGTTGATCCTTTGCTGACTTCCAATATTCCCGGTGCAACTGGGGTTCAGATACAGGCCTTTTGGAATATCAGCTCCAAATATTAATGTTAATTACTGTTTATTTTCCTATTTTTTCAAAGTGCAAAGGCGAACAGCATCAACTGCGTTCCTGCACTTTTACGAAAGGCAAATTTATACAAAAATATTCTATTTTATGCCTCTGAAAAGAAGCGAGTTTTCAGCATTCCTGAAAAACTTCCTAAATCTGCTTTACCCCGACCTGTGTTGCAGTTGCAAAACAATTCTTATGCAAGGGGAACAGCATATTTGCCTTCACTGCAGGTCAGGCCTTCCCTTTACAGGGTTCGAGACGGACAGGGAGAACAGTTTTACAGCCCTGTTCTGGGGAAGGGTGAGGATTGAAACAGGTACGGCACTGTTGTATTACGTCAAGAAAGGAGTGGTACAGCAACTGATACACTCATTCAAGTACAGGTCAGATATCAGGCTGGGGAGGTTTCTGGGCGGATTGCTGGGCGAGTCAATAGTATCATCTGAGCTTTACAGGGAGATTGAAATTATAGTGCCTGTACCCTTGCATCCGGAAAAAGAACGAAAAAGGGGTTTTAACCAGAGTAAAGTAATTGCTGAGTGCATATCCCGGGCCATGGATGTGCCCTGCCTCGGAAGGGTACTTGAAAGAAGCGGCCACGCAGAGTCCCAAACCAGGAAAGCACGTTTTGCAAGGTGGGAGAATGTTGCCTCTTCATTTAGCCTGAGACAAGTCGAGGCTGTTAAAGACAGGAATATTTTGCTGGTGGATGATGTTGTAACCACAGGGGCCACCCTTGAGGCCTGTGCAAATAAGCTTATGGAGGCAGGCGGTGTGAGACTTTGGATGGCAGCACTTGCAATCAGCAGTTAAGCCGGGCAACCAGGAACTCGCTTCAGAGCCTTGCTCCAAGAACAGCCCTTAGCTTGTAATGTTTTACATTCCCATTTGGGTTATAGGCTTCCACATGTATAATATAGCTACCTACAGATGCCATTTCACCACTATCGTTAGTGCCGTCCCAGCTTATCTCACCTCGTGTGGCGAGCAGTTTGCCCCTGCAGAGTACTCTTATAAGCCGGCCGTCCATACCGAATACCCTGATATTAGCCGAATAACCCGGTTTTTCCATTCTATAGGCGATGTTTAGTACATCAGCATCTCCGCCGCCGTCAGGGAAGAATACTTCCGGATATAAACTGAATCCAGTTCCGGCAGCTTCCAGGGCAGGCACGAACTGTGAGTTTGGAAGGCCGGGGCTACCGTAACCGGCCGAAGAGGCTGCAGAATGCCAGGATGATGCCTCACCGGATGGCCGGTCCGGGTTAAGGCGTTCAAGAGCTATTCCTTTAGTGTCTGAGAATACGGACCAGTGCATGCTCTCATCATATACGAGCATGTCGATGACCGAATGCCCCCTGCTTGCAAGTACAACCACGCCATTTCTGTTCGTCATTGCCGGCATACGTTCAAGCTGTATGAAGGTACCTGGATCACATACGGGAAAGTGGTTCCTTACCGAAGCCGTGTCATCAGTTATCAAAGCAAAACCACCAGGGGGCAACAACATGCTGATTTCGCTTATGTGCCTTACTGTTGTCAGCATACCCGCAACAGTATCCTTTGAAGCAAGCACATAGTCTTTCAGGTCGAATGAACTGTCCGACCGGTTATAAAGTTCCACATATCTTGAGCAGCCCTGTAAGGGGTTAAAGAGTATCTCATTGATAACAATGTCATTAGACACGGCCTGGCCGGGCAATGAAAAAGGCCTTCTGACACCTGGCAGCTTATGACCAGAACAACCTGCAAGCCCCTTGCCTGTTTCAAGAGTATAAACCCTGCCACTATCAAGAGCAGCATCCAGTATAAGCTCTGCCCTGTCTGCTGCCGGCAGGTTTACAGTGACTTCCCGGGGGTTGCCTATATCATTATCTATGTAATAGTTACCCGTATCGATAACCGATGCCTCATCCATGGATGTGGAAAAGTGCAGAATTATCCTGTCAGGGACTTCACACCCCAGCCACCTGAGACGGGGAATTGAGTTGTCCGGGTTTTCGGCCCTGACAGAATTCTCCCTTCCAGGGGTCCCCCCGCTGTTGTCGATTGAAGCGGTCCAGTTCTCTGCTCCCTGGCAGTGGTTATAGGGATCGATTTTTTCCAGCGACCATCCCCCGGCTGATTTTGCATCATCCCGGTACCAGTCATCCGAATAGGAGACAAAGGAAATCAGCTTCATATTGCTATCCCACAGAACCAGCGTACTGCCACCTATTGTTAGTGCATTTGCAGGCAGCCCGGGTATTACAGCAACGTTACCGTAATCCTTAAGCGAGTTGTATCCTGTTTCGGATGTAAGCACCAGGAAGCCCCCGGGGGGAATATAGGCTCCTGGTATCTCCCTGTACCCTGAACCATACTGAAACCTCCATCCGTCAAGGTATACAGGAAGACCTGTTGTGTTGTAAAGTTCAAACCAGTCATGAGGGGGAAGGCCAACCACGGGGCTTGAATTTACCATCAGCTCGTTGAATACTATATCAAAGCGTTCGGGAACATACCTGGCAAACTGCCCGCTGTAATCCTCCATCAGCTGCCCGTCAGCCCCCCTGACCCTGTTGATCTGAATATTATATAAATGGTTCTCCCGGAAGTGCGTTGCGAACAACAGGCGTACCCTGTGCGGACTGGTGGCATTATACGATACCGACAAAGGGTGCCCGGAACCCTGGTCCACATAATAGTTACCGGTATCTCCACCCGAGTCAGCACATACTGGTCCGCTGAAAAGCACATCCAGCGAAGCGGCTGAGGCAGGCTTTACCATTAATACCTCCGGGGGCGCATCAGGCACTATCTCCCCAGCGCTGATGTTATCAAAATAAAAACCCCTGCTGTTGCTTACGGTATACCGGCACATTATCCCAAACCACCTCGTGGTGGTGTGGGTATTGTCATATACCTCCCCCTGGGGAACAAACACCCCATCATGCCCGTAATCTGCATAAAACGACCACCTTCCTGCACT
>PWNY01000359.1 GCA_003557805.1 Bacteroidales bacterium
CAGTACTGGTCATCATCTTTACAGACTCCACGGGATATTTACCGAAAGCAGTTTCCCCGCTAAGCAGTACCGCGTCTGTTCCAGAAAAAACCGCAGTAGCGATATCACTTACCTCTGCCCTTGTTGGCCGTGGGTTCTCAATCATACTGTGCAGCATCTGGGTAGCCACGATCACTGCCTTTTTACGCCGTATACACTTCTTTATCATGCTGTTCTGCATGCCAGGTATCTTCTCGGCAGGGACTTCAATCGCCAGGTCCCCCCTGGCTATCATTATACCGTAAACATTATCGAGTATTTCATCAATATTGTCAACTCCCTGCTGGTTCTCAATCTTGGCGATTATCTTTATGGGGCTTTTGTGTTTGTCAAGGATATCTTGTATTTCACGAACATCTTCGCTGCTCCTTACAAATGAATGGGCTATGAAATCACAGTTGTGCTCAATGGCAAAGTTGATATACTCCCGGTCCTTTTCATTCAAGGCAGGGAGATCGATCTGGGAACCGGGCAGGTTGACGCTTTTGCGCTGCTTGATATAACCACCGTTTTCAACCCTGCAAATAAGATGTCCGCTATGCTTCTCTTCCACGGTAAGCTCAATGTCCCCGTCATCAATCATTATCTTTTTACCTTTCTCAAGGCTGCCGGCGAAACCCGGATAGTTAACGTATATGCACCCGGGGGTGGACTGTTTGTCCTTATGACCTGCAATTTTCACAAGCATACCCTGCTCTACCGCTATATCGTTTTCCGATGAGTTGGTTCTGACCTCCGGGCCCTTGGTATCAACCATAAAGGGTATTCTCCTTGATACCTTTCTTACATTATCAATGATATTTATGGTCTGTTCGGGCCTCTGATGGGCTGTATTGATCCTGACAATGTCCATTCCCTCTTCATACAGGGCTTTTATAAACTCCGGGGCACACTTTTTATCGGATATTGTTGCTACTATTTTAGTCAGTTTTTCCATTAAATACTTTCTTTTTATTCATACCTTAAAGATTCAATCGGGTCAAGGGCTGATGCTTTTGCAGCCGGATAGTATCCTGCAAGTACCCCAACACCAAAACAGAGTAAAATACCTGAAAGGACCCATAGCCAGGGTATGATGAAGTTGCTACCCACTAATAATGAGATACCATTGCCTGCAATTATTCCCAGGACAATTCCAAGCAAGCCTCCCAGCTGGCATATCACAATTGCCTCGGACAAAAACTGTTGCCTTATTACCGATCTTGATGCACCCAGAGCTTTCCTTATACCTACCTCCTGCGTTAGTTCAGTTACCGAAACAAGCATTATGTTCATAAGCCCTATGGCAGCTCCAAGAAGTGTTATAAGGCCTATTACTGTTGCCGCGATGGTAACGAAACTGATATTCTCAATAAGTGCCTGGGCGATATTGTCGCTTTTTGCAATATCGAAACTGTTCGGCTCCCCTACCCTTACACCCCTTATAATCCTGAACAATCCGGTAGCCTCCGATATTGCTTCATCAAGAGCTCCCATATCAAAGGCGGAAACATTTATTGTATAGTTCATATTTGGGCGGGAAAAGTTCTGCCTTAGTGTCATGTAAGGGATTATGCTGTTAAGGTCATCAGAAAAGCCGAGCCCGGCCCCCCTTTGTTCAAGCACGCCTATTACTTCGTAACGCATATTCGCAATGGTAACGATCTTTCCTAAAGGCCCGGTTCCATCACCAAACAGTGTTGATGCCACATCATGACCAAGCAATACCACATTTGCCCCGTACTGCAGTTCAGATTGTGAAAAGTTCCTCCCTGAGGCCAGCTCCGCCCCTGAGGTGACCAGATAGTTATCGTCACTGCCGACAACACGGATATTGGGATTGGTTTCCTGGTTAAGGTATCTTGCCGTGGCCGAGCCAGTACCATGAACGCTGATGGAAACATATGCAGGGAAGTCAAACTGCTCTTTAAATGCCACAGCCTCATCATAACTTATCCTTTCAAACACCTGGGGGGTACCTCCCCCGGGTTGCACCATCATCTCCCTGTTGCGAATCGAGAACGAGCTGGCACCAAGCCGGGCGAAATTATCTGTAATTGACAGCTTTATTGAGTCAATTGCAGTAAGTATCCCCACGAGAGCCATTATCCCGAATGCTATAATAAGCACTGTAAGCATGGCACGAAGCATATGGGCCCTTACAGATTCCAGGGCAAGCTTAATGTTCTCGTATATTATTGCTGGAGCTAACTTCATGAATACATTCTTTTCAGAGCTTGCTGCCAAAAGCGAGATCCCCGGCATCACCAAGACCCGGTACTATATAGGCTTTTGCAGTTAGTTCATCATCCACGGCTCCCAGCCACAGTGTATAGTCCTCGTCCGGCATATTCTTTCTGACAAACTCAACGCCCTGGTTGCTTGCAAGTATTGAAACAATGTGGGTGTGCTCCGGCCGCCCCTTATGAAGCAGCTCCTTGTAGCTCAACACCATAGAGGCGCCGGTGGCCAGCATAGGATCACTCATTATCAATGTCTTACCGGAAAGAGGAGGGCTGGAAACATATTCAACCTTAATGTCAAACCTTCCATCCTTGCGGTGTTTTCTGTATGCCGATATGAACGCATTCTCCGCACTGTCGAATGCATTGAGCAGACCCTGGTGCATTGGAAGCCCTGCCCTGAGGATGGTAGCAATTACAGGTTGCTGCTTCAGTACTTCACATGAAGCGACTCCCAGGCTGGTAACGACATCCTTCTTTTCCCAGTTCAGTTTCCGGCTGATCTCATAAGCAAAAATCCAGCCAAGCCTTTCCATGTTGAACCTGAAACGCAAACTGTCTCTCTGTATGATCTCATCCCGAAGCTCGGACACATACTGGTTTACAAGAGATGAATCATTGCCCAAAATGTGAATCTTCGGTTTCCCCATCTATACAAGGTGTTTTCTGATTTTCAAATATGAGTTCAGTAAAGGTTTTGCCCAAAAAGGCATCCTGTTAATTCTGATCTGTAAAAATACACATTCTATTGATCCGAAACCACTATAAAATCTGGCAAGGTTCGGATCAGAGGAGCCCTCAAAATCAAGAACAGTATTGCTGCCGGCGTTATCCCTTATATATTCGTCTATTATCAAGCTCATTGCACCATTCTCCCTGGCTGCAGGAGTGGCCCCTGAGAACAGCAGAACGGACTTGTTATGACTTTTGAAAAAAACTATTCCGGCGCAAAAATCATTGGTGCCTGAATATGCAGTTCCAAGCGTTACCATTCCCCTGTGTATACCGGCATATATCAGGTGCTTAAGAATTTCATAATCTTTTTCCCTGAAAGGGACCCTCTGTTTTCCCCGGTTTTGCCTGAATGCCCGGATGATATCCTCCGGCCTTCCGTGAGACACGGTAAATACCTCTTTTTTATGCGCCTTTTTTATATTGCGTCGTGTATTCTTTGAATAACCGCTTTTTAACTTATCATAAGAGGGTATCAGGTCAAGCTCATATGTTACCCCCCTTCCCGAAACGACAGGATGCCTGTCAGGAAGATCATTGAAGGTGTTCAGGTTGAACTCACCGAACCTTATATCACCTGGTATTGCACGGATAAAACGGGCACAGATATCTTGTGAGATACTCCTGGTGCTGAAAACTCCCAGCTGCTGGATAAAATAGGGCTGAAAAACATATCTTATGCCTGCCTTTTTACGCAGCGGCAGGGGCATTACAGAAATATAATCATCCTCCACAAGTGCATCCCACTTTCCGGCACACATATCAAGGTACCATGAGTATGCATAGAAAATTCCGTTCACAGCCCTGTCGATACAGCTGTCCCACTTTTCAAAGTCAATATCCTCATGCCTGATATAGCGGATCATAGTTCCTTTTATGTCTTGTCACTGCCTCATTATAGATTATTTTGTAGGCTTTCCTCCAGCCTCTCCAGCTTCCTTGTTCAGACAATGAGTCATTATGCCATAGAGTTACAAAACAACCCCCTACCTCCTCTGCCTCCTTCATCAGGTTCAGGGACAGCCTGGTAGCAGCAGCTGGAGAAAGCCCCATGTAGTCACGAAGGCTTCCATCCATGACTGTAAGCGGAACCAGTATCAGGGGGGTCTCCTTTTCAGATGCCAGGTCGTAAAAAGGGAAAGGGCTGCAGATGCCGGCCCTGAACCCAGGCTGTTCAGCAAAACCGAGGCTGAAGTCGTACAGTATATTGTGCTTAAGCAGCTTCTGGCAGGTATCCGGGAAGCTAATCCTAAGGTAATGCTGGCGGCTGAAGTAAACATTTTCCTTCATAATGCCTGCAAGCCTTGAGATCTCTGTCTTCAGCATCCCCTCCTCCTCATTGGATGCATAACTGGGGTGTATCCCGACATAGGCATAATCCCCCAATGTCTTGATAAGAAGGAACAACTCCCTGGCGAAGTATGCCAGGTTATGGTCATAAGGGCCGTAGTCACCCAAAAGGAAAAAGTAAAAAGCCTTAATGCCGCTCTTTCTGTAAAGCTCAAGCTGAAAGTCATAGGTGTCGTAAGGGTCTTTATCCCTTCCGGAAAGCACCTTAAGGCGATGTTTTAGCGATTTCAGATCCCTTTGGCCAATTGAGCGAAGCATACCGAAAAAATTGCGGAGCAGTGACCTGCCCTTATATGCATAGGCAACATCTACATCATATGTTGGGATAAAGCTGAAGGCAGGGGCGGGAAGGCTATATGAGGGGAACTTCTTAAGCAAAAGCTCCCTTAACAGTAATGCATAACGGTTCACCACCGCCTTGTCAATAAAGCCGTGCTTATATGCAAATGATGCCGATGCCCTAAAGCGGCCATGTTGATCCCTGGAGTGCGGAAGGTATTCTTCATACCGGCTTACCAGGTAAAACCCGGCCGATAAAATATCAAATCCCAGATCATATCCCCGGGCACCTGAGGGGAAAAGCCCGGGCAGCTCACTTTCACCTGTCATCTGGGGTATGAATTCCGAAACACCCCTTTCCATAAGGAACCCTTGTGAGGGCAATGAGATCCCCTTACCTTCCGGGTCAGCCTCACCATATGATATCTTTGGCCCACTGTATCCGGAATAATCATCCCATTTATGGGTGAGCTCCCATTGGGCCTTAAGCAGCCTGCCAAGAAAAAGGGATAGCATATACTCCAGCCTGTTTGACCTTTTCCTGCTGTATACAAGTATCATATTAGACTCCTGTACTTTTTCGGTAAAGATAACTCATTTTGTTTTCCGGGACAGTGCACAGGGTGTACTTTTACCAAAATGGTGACCAGGCCAACCCTCAGAAACTAACCAGGATTAAAGCAGCCCCTGGTCGGCAAAACTGAAGTAGCTGTCGGAGGTAACAATCAGGTGATCAAGCACCGGCAGGTCCAGGAATTTACCGGCCTCTGTACACTTCCTTGTGATCTTCCGGTCGTTAGGGCTGGGTGATATATTGCCGCTTGGATGGTTATGACAAAGAATTACGGCTGAGGCATTATTCTCCAGTGCAAACTTGAATATCTTCTTGGGGTCGGCGACTGTGCCGGATACGCTTCCCTCGCTGATACATACCGACCTGTTCACCTTATGCCCCCTGTTCAGCAGTATAGACCAGAACTCCTCATGCGGCAGGTCACCTATCAGGGGAACTATGATCTCAAATGCATCACGGCTGCACGATATAGTCTTTCTTTTCAGCCCTTCGGCAAGCCTCCTGCGCCTGCCAAGTTCCATCACAGCTGCTATATTGCTTGCCTTTGCAATACCGACACCATTAAAGCGCATCAGGTCATTTATGCTCATTTTTGCCAGTTCGCACAGATTGTTTGAAACACTGGAGAGAATGGCCCGTGACAGTTCCAGTGCAGATTGGTTGCGGGTGCCGCTGCCGATTACAATAGCAAGCAGTTCGGCATCGGTAAGAGCCTTTTTGCTCCGGGAAACAAGCTTCTCCCTGGGGCGGTCATCTTCTGCCCAGCTCTTTATCCCCCCGGAGACTGCGTTAGGGTATTCAATACTTCCTCTGCTGTCCATATTGCATGATACAAACCGGCAAACTGATCCGGACCATATTTTTTTAAGCTAAAATATAAAAAGGGAAGTCATAAAAAAAGACCTTTCCGGCGAAAGGTCTTTTGTAGCCCGTAGGGGATTCGAACCCCTGTTACCAGGATGAAAACCTGGCGTCCTAACCCCTAGACGAACGGGCCGTTTAAGCTGCTGCGGCAAACGAATATGACGCAGGGCATCAATATGGACTATTGAAGGTTATTAACGTGCCTGGTCAGTTTTGACTTCAGGTTCGAAGCCTTTTTCTTGTGAATGACCGATCTCTTTGCAAGACGGTCAATCAGGGAAACTACCCTTGGAAGGGAGTTTGATGCCTCTTCCTTGTTCTCGAGTTCCCTTAATTTCTTTATCGCAGTACGTGTACTTTTTGCGTAATAACGGTTCCTGAGCCTTTTGGCATTGCTGGAACGTATCCTTTTCTTTGCTGACTTGTGGTTTGCCATTTTAATTAACTGTTCCTGTTTTATAGAATAATGTAGCCCGTAGGGGATTCGAACCCCTGTTACCAGGATGAAAACCTGGCGTCCTAACCCCTAGACGAACGGGCCTTCAGTGATTCTCCTTTATTTCAAAAGGAGTGCAAATGTAAAACATTTTATTAATTTCACAAAAACTATCTTCAATTTTTGTCATATTATGACTGTTTTTGAATGTCCGGTTTCCTTTGTCACCAAAAAAAACCAACAAATATTCAGGCAACAGATATTGTTTTGTACTTTTTTATATATTTGTAACATTGAAGATTCTTGAGCATTCAAACACAATCAATGATTAACCAATACAAAACTAGCATTATGAAAAACATTAACTTTAAACTTTTAGCCGTGATGATAATTGCGGCAGGACTGTTCGCCAGCTGTGGGCTCAACAGGATGGTAAGGAATTACGACGAGGGTATCAGGTATACGCCTGAAACCAACCCCCTTGAAAACCACGGTGGTCAGGTTGCAGCAAATGTTGAAGGAGCTGTAAGCGAGGGTTACTTCCACCGCAGGGCCGTTGTTGAGATCACCCCTGTACTTAAGCACGCCGGAGGAGAAACCGAACTTGAAACAGTTACCCTGCGCGGGAGCAGGACGACTACCACCGGCACAATGGTTAACCGTGATCGCCGCACAACTTTCAATCTTAACAATGTAGTTTCCTACGAGCCGGACATGCTCGCATCAGAGCTTTACATCCGGGCCAGGCTGTATCGTGAGGGCAGGGCAGATAATGCTACCGAACTGGCAGAAAGAAAGGTGGCTGACGGTGTAATCATGACCTCACAAAGGGTTAAAAAAGATCACAGGGTATCATTTGCCCCGCATGAGTACGAAGAGGAAGTAATTATTTCACAACCGGCTAACATATACTTTGCATATATGCGCCACAACCTGAACTGGCGCCTTCCGCTTAACCAGCGCAGTGAAGCACAGCAGGCAATCGAGGACCTGACCGAGTTCATACAGAGAGGATGGGAGCTCAAAGCTGTTGATGTAAATGCCTGGGCATCGCCAGAAGGTGAGGTGGCTTTCAACATGGAGCTTTCGGAGAATCGCGCTGAAACAGGTGAAAGGTACATCACAAGGCTTTTCAGTGACAAGGAGGTGGAAATGCCCGAGCTCCGGGTGAACGCAAAAGGTGAGGACTTTGACGGCTTTATGATCAAGCTGGATGCTTCAGACCTTCCCGACAAGCAGGCTATTGCCAATGTGATTAATTCACAGCTTGCCCCTGCTGAGAGGGAAAGGAGGATCAAGGATATGACCCTGATATATGAAGAGATCGAAAAGATCCTTGAGCCCCTTCGCCGTGCTGAGATCATTGTTCATGCATATGAGCCCAAGCGCACACGCGATGAGATATCAAGACTTGCAACCTCCAACCCTCGTGAACTGGACGAGAAAGAGCTTCTCTTTGCCGCCACGCTTACTGACAACATGCAGACAAAGCTAAGAATCTACCGTTCTGCACAGGAAATATTCCCAAACAGCTACAAGGGCTACAACAATGCCGCCGCCGTACTTCTTGAAATGGGAGACGCTGAACAGGCTGCACAGTACCTTGAGAGGGCCAACCAGCTTGCCCCGGGCAACGGACACGTACAGAACAACCTTGGTGTGGTTGCAGCATGGGAATACGATGATGAAAATGCAATATCACTCTTCCAGGCAGCAGGTGCACAGGGTGTGGACATAAGCTACAATATGGGTGTTATGCAGATCAGGGGAGGACAGTACCAGCAGGCACTCTCTTCCTTTGCAGGAGTAACATGCAAGTTCAACGTTGCACTGGCCCAGCTTATGGCAGGCAATGAAAGCCAGGCAGTAAATACCCTTAACTGCGCTACTGAATGCGCACAGGTTGCATACCTGAAAGCGGTTATCGCTGCCAGGAATAACGATGCAACAGCTGTTTACAGCAACCTGCGCCGCTCGATTGAGCTCAACTCGGCAATGAAGGAGATAGCCAGGGAAGACAGGGAGTTTATACAGTTCTTCGGACAGTCAGAGTTCCAGGACATTGTCCTTTAAATAAATACCTGAAATGAAAAAAGGGAGCCCAGCGCTCCCTTTTTTTTTACCCTACCCACCCTAGGGCCTGAGGTTAACATGGTTCATTCCACGCGGATAGTCCTTCTCGATACAATCCATCACCATCTGGAAGTGTGAGGGGTATGCAACGAAATCAATGGCGTTAGTGTCAATTACAAGCACACGAAGGCCGGGTTGCTGCTTCAGGTAGTTGAAATAACTCTCCTGTATCTTCTCAAGGTAATCATCAGCGATCGTCTTTTCATATTCCCTGCCCCTGCTTTTGATATTGTATTGCAGCCGGCTGGTTTTGACATAGAGGTGTACAAGAAGGTCAGGCCTCGGAAGGTTTGCATTCATTATGTTGAACAGCGTTCTGAACAACTGGTATTCATCTTCATTCAGGGTCTTTCTCGCAAATATCAGCGATTTGTTCAAAAAATAGTCTGATATCGTAAAATCAGTAAAAAGATCCTGCCTGGAGAGTTCGCGTTTTAATTGTTGGTACCTGTCGGCAAGAAAAGAGAGTTCAAGCGGGAATGCATATTTCTCCTGGTCCTGGTAGAATTTTGCCAGAAAGGGGTTTTCCTCAAACTCCTCAAGGATCAGTTTTCCATTGTACCTCTTGGCGATACGGGTTGCAAGGGATGTTTTTCCCGCACCTATATTCCCTTCAATAGCTATATAGTTATACCTCATCATGTTGTGTTTTAGCCCCGGCCGATCCCAGCAGTTAATAAACGATGAAAGGTCTATTATGGCACACTGGTAACTCCATTTTGCTCGCCCTTCCTGTATACCTTCTTTTTGTCAACGGACTCCCTGCATAACTGCTTAATGGTCTTACCAAAAAATGGGTGCTTTTTCCC
>PWNY01000401.1 GCA_003557805.1 Bacteroidales bacterium
ATCATATTTATATAATTATAGCATATAGATGAACAGGTTCCCTGAAGAAAAAACTTATAGTGGTAAAAACAACCTGATCCGTATCGGGGTGTTTTATGACGGAAACTACTTTCTGCATGTAAGCAATTATTATAATTATGTCCACCCGTTAAAAAAACGGCTCAGCATTGCTGGTCTTCATGGCTTTATAAAACACAGGGTGGCTTCCGAGGAAGGAATTGACCCCCAGCTCTGCAGGATATCAGAGGCCCATTACTTCAAGGGCCGTGTAAGTGCGCAGGAGGCGGCACAGAGGGGTAACCAGCTATACTATGAAAGGGTTTTCGATGATATCCTGATGTCTGAAGGCCTGGTGACCCATTATTTCCCCATCAAGAGCTATCACGGAAAGCGGGAAGAGAAGAATATTGATGTTCACCTGGCGCTGGAAGCATATGACATGGCCACATCCGGTAAGATGGACGTTCTGGTTCTGATAGCATCAGACGGTGACTTCGTGCCCCTGATCAGGAAGATAAACGCGATGGGCATAAAGGTGATGCTGATTTGCTGGGACTTTGAATTTTTCAATGACGAAGGCCAGAAAACAATAACCCGCACTTCACAGGCACTGCTCAGGGAGGTTTGTTATCCGCTTCCGATGCATGATATAATCGATGGCCAAAATATTACAGATGCCCACCTGGTAAACGGTTTATTTGTCAGTGAAGAGGCAGGCAGTACGGAAAAAAAACCCAACACAGTGACTGACTCGGTGGAGAATGGTGAGATACTTAGCCTGAAGAACGGTTACGGCTTCATTAAATACCCGAACAACAACCTGTTCTTTCATTATACCGACGTTGTAAACACCGACTTCAATGAGCTTATAACAGGTGATGTGGTTGAGTTTATAAAGGAGATAAGGAGCAATGGACAGGAGGTTGCCCGCAGTGTAAAGAAATTAAAATAAAGCTCAGAATATCTGTTCTGCTCTTTTTGCAAATTCAGGTGATATGTAATTGTTGTAGCTGCCACAAACCTCAGCTGCAAAAGCAGTGGCAACTTCTGTTATCTTTTTCCATTCATTCTCTCCCAGCACCCTTAAGTCAGCCGCACGCAGACCTGCTCTGGCGACCTGGAAGATCATCCCTGCATTAAAACTGTCACCAGCCCCTATTGTACTTACAGTCTTTACATGTCTAACAGGAAAAGAGGCTCTGAAAACCGGTGAATCCACCATCACGGGCCGCCCTGCATCTGTTATAACCAGGACAGGAGAATCACCAGTAAACTCCCTCAGTGTGTCGATTGAACATTCATTGAATAAAGTCATAAGGTCCTCGCAACTGCACCTGACAATATGGGCAAGCCTTGTGTTTTCACGGATAAAGGTAAGCAGGCCCGGCAACTCACCTGCATGAGGCCTTCGAAAGTTAATATCATAGATTACAGTTGCCCCGTGACCTGCAGCTCCACGCACTATTTCTCCCACAGCACTCCTTGTCCTGGAGGCAATTGAATAATATGAACCAAATAAAACAATGTCATTTTTTTTGATCGGGGGCATTGAAAAACGTGGCCTGCCGGCTGAGCCGTCCCTGCGAAATTCATATGCAGCGTCATTGTTGCTGTCAAGAAAAGCGAGGGCAAGCGGTGTGTTTGCGCCTTCCTGCACGCTGATATAGTCGCAACCAACCCCGTTCTCCCTCAGAAAGCACCTGATTATACCGGCTGTTCTGTCACTGCCGGTATCAGATAAAAGGGAAACATCAAGGCCAGCCCTGCTCATTGACACCGAGGCATTAAGCACCGACCCTCCTGCAACGGCATCCTTTAGCTTTTTATCTTTGAATATTATGTCCAGGACTGTTTCACCAACCGTATAAACAATGCTCATGATCCTGCAAAAGTTTTTTACCTGCCCAAAATTACATTTTTAAAGCTTATGTAAACCTGAAGTATACCAAAACAGTGACTTGTATGCAGTTTACCTCAATAAAATTGATTATATTCGCAATCTTTTTGGTCAGATTACTGAAAAAACGAACCAACAATAAAACATCATATTCCTATGAAAGAAATTATAAACAGATCAGCCGACAATATCAGGGTTTTATCGGCAGCGATGGTAGAAAAAGCAAAGTCGGGACATCCCGGTGGAGCAATGGGGGGTGCAGATTTCATAAACATACTCTATTCCGAGTTTATGAACTACGACCCCGACAATGGCAACTGGCAGCTTCGTGACAGGTTTTTCCTGGATCCGGGCCATATGTCTCCAATGCTATATTCAATTCTGCACTTTGCGGGGTTTTTCAAGCGTGAAGACCTGGAAAACTTCAGGCAGTGGGGAAGCACAACACCCGGGCATCCTGAAGTGGATACCAAAAGGGGTGTTGAGAACACTTCCGGGCCCCTGGGAATGGGACACACAAATGCAGTAGGTGCAGCTATAGCTGAACGCTTTCTTGTGGCACGATTTGGTGAAAGCGTTTCGCACAAAACATATGCATTTATTTCTGACGGTGGCATACAGGAAGAGATAAGCCAGGGGGCAGGCAGAATTGCAGGCTATCTCGGGCTTGGGAACCTGATTATGTTTTATGACTCCAACGACATACAGCTATCCACGGATACCGGTGCGGTCACCAGTGAAGACACCGAAATGAAATACAAGGCATGGGGCTGGCATGTACAAACCATTAACGGCAACGACCCGGAAGAGATAAGGGATGCCCTGAAGAAGGCCGGCAGTGAAACCGGCAGGCCAAGCCTTATAATCGGCAAGACAATTATGGGCAAGGGTGCAGTTACCGGGGAAGGAAAATCATTCGAAAGGCAGACCTCCACCCATGGTATGCCACTGTCGAAAGCCGGTGCAAGTTTTGAGAAGACAGTTGAGAACCTGGGCGGTGACCCTTCAGATCCATTCAAGGTCTTTGATGATGTAAAAAAATTCTGGGACCAGGTAAACGAAAACAAGAGGAAAGCAGCCAGGGCAAGGGATGAAGAGTTCAACAGCTGGGCCAGTTCCAACCCTGAACAGGCAGAGAAACTTGCAGGTTTCATGGAGTGCAGGCTCCCGGAAATTGACTTCTCAGATATCGAGCAGAAAGAGGGTGTTGCAACAAGGGCCGCATCCGGAACAGTACTTGCATACCTGGCTGGCAAGGTTGAAAATATGATTGTTGCTTCTGCCGACCTTTCAAACAGCGATAAAACCGACGCTTTTTTGAAAAAGACAAAGCAGTTTGTAAAGGGTGATTTCAGCGGTGCATTCCTTCAGGCCGGGGTGTCGGAGCTCAGCATGGGTGCGATAGCAAATGGTATGGCGCTGCATGGCGGTGTGATACCGGTATGTGGCACCTTCTTTGTCTTTTCGGATTACATGAAGCCTGCAGTGAGGCTGGCAGCCCTTATGGAACTGCCTGTTATTTACGTCTGGACCCACGATGCTTTCAGGGTCGGTGAAGACGGCCCCACCCACCAGCCTGTTGAACAGGAGGCCCAGATACGCCTATTGGAGCAGATGAAGAACCACAGCGGGAACAGAAGCATGTTGGTGCTCAGACCCGCGGATGCAATAGAAACCAATGTGGCATGGAAAATGGCCCTTGAAAACACCAAAACTCCAACCGCGCTGCTTCTTTCAAGGCAGAATATCCCCGACCTCCCTGCAATGCAGGACAGGTACACTGAGGCATTGGCCGCGGAAAGGGGGGGGTATATAGTTAACCAGGACGAAGGCTTTATTGACCTTATATTAGCCGGAAACGGATCAGAGGTCTCGACTCTTTATGAGGGCGCCGAACTGCTAAGGGAAAGGAAGTCACTTAAAGTACAGGTGGTGTCAGTAATATCAGAAGGCCTGTTCCGCGAACAGGATAAGGAGTACCAGGAAAAGGTCCTGCCACCTGATATTCCCACCCTGGGGCTTACTGCCGGGCTTCCTGTAACACTTGCAGGGGTTGTCGGTCCAAAAGGCAGGGTAATCGGGCTGGAAAGTTTTGGATACTCGGCACCAGCCGGAGTGCTTGACCAGAAACTCGGATACACAGCCGAAAATGTATACAATCAGGCTCTGGATTACCTGGAGTGCTGCAAATAAAACTTAAGGAAAAGGTGGCAGGGGGATTAAAAACCCGGTATATCACAATATAACCAGCCTGGTGCTGTTCCCCCTGGCATCCCTTAAAATGTAAACACCTGGTGCAAGCCCGGCGGTACTGATCCTGTTAGCTCCACTGCTGGTCATTAACGGCTCACCCATTGTATTGTAAACGGAAATTTCATCAAGGTGTAGGAGACTATATCCTGTTTTTCCGCATACCGATGAAACTTATTATTCAAACAGCTGACAAAGAGACATTAATAGTTTTAATTATAATAACTTTTTTACTGGAAACCATCCCAGCAGCTAAGAGCAAGTGCGCACTCCTGTTCCTGAACCAAAGACCTTAACAAGCTAACCAAGATTGGCAAATAATCCCGGCACGAATAAATTACCAAATGGATGTCAAAAATCTGATACTTACAGGTAGCTATATACACCTAATTCGATTTTGAAGATTATAAAGCTGATGTACTGCCTGGAATTTCCTAATGCTTATTCGTTTTAAACCTTGCTTATAAAATACGGGCTGCAATAGCTGAAAATATTTCATATACTTCCCTCTCACTGGGGATTTGCCTGTATGCCAGGGCCGATAATTCATTCTGGTATTTATTCTTAAGCCTTTTCCATATTCCTTCAAAATCATTCAGCAAAGGTGACGCGGCAATATCCCTACTTTGCCATCCGGCAGGTTGGTCAAACAAATCCCTGTCATGTTCCATCAGTTGATCAAACTTGGTTTTAAACATCTTTGAATCAACAAAAGCTTTACACACGGGGTCTTTTACCAGGAAACAGAGGTCATAAAAGTGCCTGATCTTTCCGGATAAGCTTTCTGTTGGGTTTTCATCAAACGAGAACCTAATTAAGGCAGCCATTTTTTCCAACAGTGTTTGTTCTTTATTTAGAACATTTACCTCAAATGGTTCAAGTTCGTAGCGGGCTATATATGTCTGATTGCCTGTTTCCATTAAAAAGTTAGAGACAAAACTGTTTATTAGGCGCTTTTGAAAAGGAAAAGGATTTGCAAAGGAGTTTACCTCAACCATAAGCTTGTTATTTTTATTTGTATTATCTGTACTATTGTATGAAAATACTGATTTGCGAAACCTTGAACCTTTGCTGGTAACACCTTTCATCTGAAATTCGTATAGATCTTTAGTAATCTCTTTTTCAATAACCCGGATCATGGTTTTCACCTCATTACCTGTTTTGCCCTGATCTTTTATTATAGCTATATCTACATCTTCCGAAAATCGATCGATTAACTGATAGCCTTTTGACAGGGATGTCCCTCCCTTAAAAACTGCTACTTCAGAATAGGGACTTTTAGCCAGGCGCATTAATACAAGTGTCATCCAGTAATCTTTTTCAACAAACCCCTGCTTCATATGCAAGTGTTGCGACGCAACCCGCAAAATGTCTGAGAATAGCTGAAATTGTTGGTGTAATTTCATACAATATTCCATTTGGCAGCATTGGTTAATGCATTTACAATACCGGGAATTTTATACTGACTAATGGGGTTGAGCGACCGGAAAAGAGGTTCGGTTTTGTAATTTTCATTCAATTCATCCAGCATGGCTCCCAGTAAGGCTCTTGTAGCCGGCGGGTATTTCAGGGCCAATCTAACCAAGGTAGTTTTGTCTTTATCGGGCAGAGGCCACAGTAGTGCCAACAAGCGCTTGCATGAATCTTCAAACCGGGCATCGGGGATTTTTTTAATGTATCGAATGGCATCGAGCAGCTGAAGCAGGGTGATGTTCTCCCTGGTGATAGTGTTTTTTTGCAGGATAAAGGAAATGGAATACTGCCCCCGTTTAATTGAAGGGCGGACATGGTTTTTACCTATCTGTATGGTATTGCTCAACTGAGTGGTTAAACCCAGCTGATTGTAAATACTGTAACCTGTCAGATAACCGGTAATTTTTCCATCCTCTTCCAACAAGTCTTTTACCATCTGTTTCTGGTCAGGCAGCAGGTTTCCAAAAGGCGTAATTTCCGGTTTGTAGTATTTGCCTTTAGCTATTTTAGCTATTTTCCCCGATGCCACCATCCGGTTTAAGGCCTTGATTACAGCCTCTTTCTTATTCACATTGTGTTTAATATCTGTATATGTGAAAACATATCCTCGTGGAAGTCTATCTATTTTATTACCTATATATTCAGTTGTTTTCATAATTTACAAGCAATATTTATCAAACTTTATGTCCAGTTTTTTATTTATTTTTCTGGACAAATATATAAATTTTATTAGAATAATCAAAAGGTTTAAGAATGCTCTTTAAAGCACTAATCATAAAGAAAGGGCTGATCGCCGAAGAACCCACTGATTAAAGTAAAGAGCCAAGACAGCCAAAGTCAACCGAATGAAGGTTGGGTTAGGTAGCGGACAAAACTGTTGGGTGATATAATATTATGGTTGGCTTTATCACAATATAACGAGCCTGGTGCTGTTCCCCCTGGCATCCCTTAAAATGTAAACACCAGGTGCAAGCCCGGTGGTACTGATCCTATTGGCTCCACTGCTGGTCATTAACGGCTCACCCATTGTATTGTAAACGGAAATTTCATCAGGCGAGTTGGTGATTATTTCCCCACCGGCTGCCACGGGGTTTGGAAACACCTGCAAGCCCTCTGCGGCGGATTCGGGTAATTCTGTATTAAGAGTTTCTGTGCCCCTGGCCAGTGCAAAAAGCCCTACACTGTCAAAGCCCAGTGAAGATGAAATATACCCCGGCATATCTTCAGGGTATCCATCTCCCACGCTAATCCACTCATCATCCCTGAGCAGCGCAATGCAGATCTTACCCTCAAGCTCCTCAAAGCCCTTGTAGGGGATCATTACCCTGCCCCACTCAACCTGGCTATCCTCACCATATGCTATTACACTATGGTAGCCGGCTCCTTCCACAAGTTTTTCTACATCTGCCGACAGGGGAAAGTTAGGTGCTGGTTCCCGGAAATACTCCGCGATATAGAGAACCGGCATATTATCGTCCCTTTCAAGACTGATGTATACCGGCCGGATACCCTCACCATCACCTATTATGAAGTCCATCCTTTTGCCATCGCCGCTATCGTAAATACCAAGGGGGCCTTTCACATATGAGACTCCGTCATTGTTCACGCTTATTTCTGCAAAAGGCCCCAGCCTTGGCATACTGCCGTGTGAACTATAAACAAGGCCCCTGTCAATGTGCAGAAATCCGTCAACGGTAATATTTCCCTGACCTATCTCCAGCCCTGCAGGGTTGTCAACCTTGATGTTCTGCAGCATCCCCTGCCCATCATATGTGTGGTTCAGGATTTCCTGCCTCTTCTCTGATAAGAACCATATAATGCTCCTGTCTTCCTCAATCCTTTCTGGGGTGTCGACATCAATTATAAAATCTCCGTAAAGGTAAAACACCTTGTCCCTTAGCCTTACCGGCCTTTCTGACCGGCTCCTTATGCTCAAGTCTCCGGCAATTGATATAACATCACCTGCAAGTGCAAAATCCGGGCGGGCATCGCCGTCAACATCTATAAACAGGTCATTGAGCCGGATGGAGTTCAGCTCAAAATCATTCGTGCCACTGCCGGCAGTAAGCAGTATACTTCCAGTAAACTGGAATCTCCCGGCCTCACCCTTCAGCCTCAGGTCGTCATTCAGCCGAAGCTGCTGACCGCCATCACAAAAGGATGCATCACCATTTAATTCAATCCTGAGGTTGTTTAAGGCAAAAATATCTGACTCCAGGCCAAGGTGGCCACCACTCTTTTCTATGTAAAAGTTATATGCCTCAATAATATTTCCCTCTTCAGAAAGTATAAGCTGATCACCATCACCGTTTATCACCATGTTAACATTGTGCGGGGCAAGGGTCTCAATACTGCCAGAATAGACAATATCCCCCATCAGGCTGAGATGGGAGGTGCTTTGGAAATTAACTGTTGCATCTTCAAGCCTGAAGGTATTCAGAACCGTATAACTTCCAGACATCTCCTTTATGCCTTTAGCAACAAGCGAACCATATACCGCTGTGGGGATGACCACATGCTCCTGTTGCCCGAATACAATTTCCGACCCTGGTGCTATTAACTGAATATCAGGCAGGATAATGTTTTCAAGCACAACTTCAGCTTTATCTGAAACATCAAGTATTCCAGAAAAGTGATATTCCGGGGGAATCCTGAAATAGAGCCCGTTGTTGCCTTTGCCTGCTATAAGCCGCGAACCCTCACCCGATATGGCCCAGTTGGCAGAGAGTTCAATACTGTCCCTGTTTGTTATCACGTAAATTGCAGCATCCTGTTCAAATGAGGATGGGTTATCACCGCTGCCGTCCGGGTTACTGCCCCATGTTAAGAATTCATGTAACTTACCGGAGCTGTTGCTGTAGTAAATTGTCTCGTCTTCTAATCTACTCCCCTTGATACTGATATTGTCAAAACGGTTGTTGCCAGAATCACCACAGGCATTATCCCCGCTGAAGAGTATCCTGAAGCGGACATTCTCATTGTCTTCAAGGGAACCCATACCCGAGAGGTCGAAAGAGAGGTGTTGCCAGCTCTCTTCTATTTCATAGTTTTCGGCAATTGCCTCATTAAGTTCAGGTGCAAGTTCCGACCAGGATTCTCCGGCATTTGCCGAAACGTATATGGATTGTATTTCAGCTCCATTCGGAGTTCGCCTTACGGCAAAATCAAGGGAGATATTTTCAAAACCGGTAGTGGGAGTATTAATAATAAGCTCCCTGTCGCATGAAGGGTTCCTCACCCTAAGGCAATAACCCGGGGGCTGACCGAAGTTCAGGTTCATCCCTGATCCCTCCCGTGCCATATCCATATAGCCCTCTCCACTACCCCCATATATTATATAACCACTTTCCAGACGTGAAAAGTCAGACATAACCATTTCAACGGGCCCGCTTCCGTCCAGGGTGTTAAAATGCCAGTAATGGACTATTTCCCTGTCATCTTCGGGGAGGAAGTTCGCCCTGTATACAGGACGCCCGGCAGGGTCTGCAAATATCACGGCTCCCTGGCCGGCCATCGTCCAT
>PWNY01000100.1 GCA_003557805.1 Bacteroidales bacterium
GTGAACAGATCGAAATTGCAAAATATTACGAACAGCTGCCAAAACCCAGCCTGATAGCAATTTCTGAGTATCTGAACAACAATGTTTATTACAGGATCCCTGATACTGACAAGGACAGCAAATAGTAATCTCCCTGTATACACAGGTTTTTCATGAAATAATCCGCATACCTTGTGAAAGGTAAAAAGGTAATATTAGGTATCACAGGCGGAATAGCCGCCTACAAGGCGGCTTTCCTGATACGGCTTTTTATAAAGGCCGGTGCAGAGGTAAGGGTCGTGGTCACCGCCAATGCCCTTGAGTTCATTACCAGGGTGACCCTGGAGTCTCTCTCAGGCAACAAGGTATACGAGAGCCTGTTCAGCCCTTCAAACGATTATACTACTGAACATGTGGCCCTGAGTGACTGGGGCGATGTTTTCGTTATAGCTCCCGCAACCGCCAACATCATTGGCAAACTCTCCGGTGGAATTGCTGATGATGCCCTCAGTACATCACTTCTTGCATTTAATCGCAAGCTGTTTCTGGCACCTGCAATGAACTGCAAGATGTACGACCACTTTGCAGTCAGAAAGAATATTGATTACCTGAAAGAAAACGGTGTCGATATTATTGAGCCGCCTGAGGGTTACCTTGCATGCGGTTATGAAGGCAAAGGCAGGATGGCCGAACCTGATGCCATTTTTGAGAGGGTATCTGCATACCTTCATGACCAGGGAAAAAAGACAAAAGAAAGTTTGAGCGGCAGGAAGGTAATGGTAACGGCAGGCCCCACATTTGAGGATATAGACCCTGTAAGGTACATAGGAAACAACTCTTCCGGCCAGATGGGATATGCCATTGCAGCAGAACTTGCTGCCAGGGGAGCACTGGTTAGCCTGGTATCAGGCCCTGTATCACTTGAGCCGCCTAAAGTGAATGAATTGATAATGGTGCGCACCGCTGCTGAGATGCACAAAGAGTGTATGAAGATATTTCCTCGGTGTGACGGGGCCATAATGGCAGCCGCAGTCGCCGATTACACCTGTGCGGACAAAAGCCTGGAAAAAATCAAGAAGGAAGGAGGCGGCAAGGGGGGCAAGCTTACACTGGAACTTATGCCTACAAAGGATATAGCGAAAGAGCTGGGAGATAATAAGGGACCAAGGGTGCTGGCCGGTTTTGCACTTGAGACCTCAAATGAGGAAGAGAATGCAAAGAAGAAACTAAGATCAAAGAAACTGGATTTCATCGTGCTGAACTCATTAAAAGATGAGGGTGCCGGATTTTCACACCCGACAAATAAGATAAGCATAATAGACAATAAAGGTGAAGTTTTTCGTTATCCTCTTAAGAGCAAGGAGGAGGCAGCGGCTGATATAGTGGATAAATTTGAAACCTACTTTTAGGACAATGACAAAGAACGCACTTTTACTTATTATCGCCATTCTGCTTGCTTCCCCGGGCCTGACTGCCCAGGAGCTTAACTGCCAGATCTCGATTTCCACTCCCGGAATGTCCGAGACCGAAAGGCAGATAATGCAAACCCTGCGAACAGAACTCAGGGAGTTTGTAAACCAGACAAACTGGACCCCCTACCAGTTTGAAACAAGCGAAAGGATTGAGGCTTCTATTCAGATTACAATTGAGGACCGCTCAGGCGGGGATGAATACCGTGCAAGTATACAGGTGCAGTCCAGGAGACCTATATACAACACCGCATACAACAGTCCGGTTTTTAATCACCGCGACAGGGATTTTGAGTTCCGTTACAGGGAACAACAGCCTCTTGAATATTCCGAAAATACCTTTATAAGCAACCTTACCTCTGTTATTGCATATTACGTTTATATAATCCTGGGTTTTGATTTTGATACTTTCTCCCCCCTGGGCGGAACACCATTCTTTGAACAGGCCCAGAATATCGTAAACCAGGCACAAAACGCTTCGGAAAGGGGATGGAAGTCATTCGAGGGACAGAGAAACCGTTACTGGCTTGTGGATAACCTTCTGGATAACCGCTACAGGCCGATACGTGAGGCCATGTACGTTTATCACCGCCGAGGTTTTGATACCATGACAGACAATATTGACCTCGGGCGTTCGGAAGTACTCAATGCCCTGGAGCAACTGCAGAGGGCACACAGGGACAGGCCTGGTTCATTCTTAATGCAGGCTGTAATGACGGCCAAGGGTGATGAACTGGTAAACCTCTTTTCCGAGGCACCCCCGAATGAACAAAGCAGGGCAATAGATATTCTCTCCGAGATCGACCCGTCAAACAGCTCCAAATACCGCAGGATAGCTGACCGTAACTAGTCAAGATAAAGTTTGTTATATTTGCGTATTAACATTATCCTGCCATTGGTATGCTTAAAAACCTTAAGATTGAGAATTATGCATTGATAAGCAAGCTCGATGCAGAATTCAACGAAGGTCTGACCGTTATTACGGGGGAGACCGGTGCCGGGAAATCTATACTGCTTGGTGCCTTATCAATGATACTTGGAGAAAGGGCCGATACGGGTGTTCTGATGGACAAGGACCGTAAATGTATAATTGAAGGAACCTTCTACCTGAAAAACATCCAGGTAAAATCACTTTTCGAGGACAATGACCTTGACTACGAAGATATAAGCATTTTCAGGAGGGAAATCAACCCCAGGGGAAAATCAAGGGCCTTTGTTAATGATACCCCGGTTACACTGCAGGTAATGAAAACCCTTGCAGGAAGGCTTATAGATATCCATTCACAGCACGAGAGCCTGATGGTTGGCAGTTCCGGTTTTCAGTTTGCTGTTATTGACTCTTATGCAGGCATAAACAACAAATTATCCGGGTACAGAAAGCTTTACGGGGAGTTCAGGGGTAAAGAAAGGGCCCTGGAGCAGGCCCGTGAGGCTGAAAGACAGGCAAGGGCTGACCTGGATTACTTCCAGTACCAGTTCGATGAACTTGAGAAAGCAGGACTTGACCAGCAGGAGTACATTGACCTTGAAGAGGAACTTGGTATCCTGAAAAACGCCGAGGAGATTGGATACAACCTGGAAAAAAGCCTGCATATGCTTCAGGAAGGTGAACAGAGCATCATGGATACACTCGGTGAGGTAAACAGGCTTATGAAGCCTCTTTCCAGGTTCGGCAAGGATTACGAGGAGCTCTCAGGGAGGCTGGAGTCAATGCTAATAGAATCCAAGGATATAGCAGGGGAGGTGCTTTCCTTAAGAGACCGTATTTCCCATGATCCTGCCAGGGCTGAACTGGTTGAATCCAGGCTGGATGTTCTCAACCGACTTATGATGAAGCACAATGCAAAAAGTATAGGGGAGCTTGAAGAGATAAGGGATGGGTTCAGGGAAAGGATTGAGTCAGCATCATCTGCCGGGGACCAGGTCCAGAGGCTGGAGAGGGAAACAATTGAACTTGAGTCAGGCCTCAGGAAGGAGGCATCGGATATTTCAAAAATGAGGAACAGGGCGGTTCCGGACTTTGAAAAGGAGATTACGACTCTTCTCCGGGAACTCGGAATGCCGGGTGCAAGGTTTAAACTGACACTGCAGGTAACAGAAGTACTTACACCCAATGGTGCGGACTGCCTGAGTTTCCTTTTCAATGCAAACGTCGGCGGAAAGCTGGAAGATGTATCAAGGATTGCCTCCGGAGGAGAACTTTCAAGGGTGATGCTGGCAATTAAAAGCATGATATCCCAAAAAACCCTTTTACCTACCATTATATTTGATGAAATAGACACCGGGATTTCAGGTGAAACAAGCAAGAGGGTTGGAAGCATACTGGGCCGTATGTCAGGCAATATGCAGGTAATTGCAATAACACACCTGCCCCAGATAGCATCAAGGGGAGACTCCCACCTTTTGGTATACAAACAGGTAGAAAACGGTAGAACCAGGACATACCTTAAAACACTTACGCAGGATCAGCGAATTAGTGAAGTAGCCAAGATGCTTGGGGGTAAAAAACCAACAGATCATATGGTTGAAACCGCAAAAGAGCT
Organism: Bacteroidales bacterium; assembly: GCA_003557805.1. GTDB lineage: Bacteria > Bacteroidota > Bacteroidia > Bacteroidales > UBA7960 > PUPG01. The sequence continues at coordinate 3,992 of PWNY01000100.1, forward strand.
TATCTTTAACAAAGATAGTTAACTATTTAAATAACATGATATGGTAAAGAACCTTTTGAAAGGAAAAAAGGGAATTATACTTGGTGCCCTGGATTCCAACTCAATAGCCTGGAAAGTAGCTGAAAAAGCTCACGAACAGGGAGCAGAGTTTGTACTGTCGAACGCCCCGATCGCTCTAAGGAAGGGTGATATTTTTGAACTTGGAAAACAGACCAACAGCGAGGTCTTGTCTGCTGACCTGACACAGGTCGATGAAATAGAGCATTTATTCCAGGAAAGCAGGGCCGTACTGGGGGGTAATATAGATTTTTTACTCCATTCGGTCGGGATGTCGCCAAATGTAAGGAAAGGTCTAAGCTATACAGACCTTGATTACAATTACCTTAACAAGACCCTGGATGTTTCTGCAATATCATTTCACAAACTGCTTCAGGTGGCCTATAAAATGGATGCCATAAATGAATGGGGCTCTGTACTTGCACTTTCTTATATTGCAGCCCAGAGGACCTTTTCTACTTACAGTGATATGGCCCAGGCAAAGGCAATGCTGGAATCAATTTGCAGGAGCTTTGGATACCATTACGGTATCAAAAAGAAAGTAAGAATAAATACGATTTCCCAGTCCCCGACAATCACAACAGCCGGTACCGGTGTAGGAGGGTTCAAGAGCTTTTACGCTTATGCACAGTGTATGTCGCCCCTGGGTAATGCCACATCGGAAGACTGTGCGAACTATTGCATCATGATGTTCTCTGACCTTACCCGCAGGGTCACAATGCAAAACCTGTTTCATGACGGGGGCTATTCTACTATGGGTATCAGCGAAAAACTTATTCAGAGTTGTTTTACCTGCCAGGGTGAATGCTTCGACGATATTGTTGAGAAGGAAAGGATCATGGGCGAAAAGAAAAGCAAAAAACCTGATCGCCAGCAGAGAGTAGCAAATAGCAACCAGCCCTCATAAAAATATATGAGTGTTTAATAATTATTATATTTGTACCCGCTTACACAGGCCGGCACTGAGCCGTTGTATTTGTCATTCAATCTAAATCCGTATAAATGAATATTCTAGTTTGTATCTCACAGGTTCCTGACACTACAACCAAGGTTAAATTCACAGAGAACAATACAAAGCTTGACACAGGGGGGATCCAGTGGGTGATCAACCCCTGGGATGAATTATCCCTCACAAGGGCACTTGAACTAAAGGATGATCCCTCAAGCGGGGTACAGAAAGTATCCGTCGCCCATGTGGGCCCTGCCTCAAATGAAGCTACAATTAGGAAGGCACTGGCCATAGGTGCAGACGATGCCTACAGGGTTGATACAGACGCACTGGACGCATACCAGGTTGCCGCACAACTTGCCGAACTGGTTAAAACGGGTTCATTTGACATTATCCTTTGCGGTATTGAGTCAAGTGACTACAATGGGTCCAATGTTGGAGGAATGCTCGCTGAATTCCTTGATTACACTTCTGTTTCGGGTATTTCCCAGCTTGAGATCAGCGAAGGTAAAGCTATAGTAAACAGGGAAATAGATGGTGGGAAAGAGTCACTTGCGGTTTCTCTCCCTTTTGTTGGCATTGTCCAGAAGGGGATTGCCAAGGAACCCCGCATTGCCGCGATGAGGGGCATTATGATGGCAAGGAAAAAGCCCATTAATGTTACCGCGGCAAAAGATATAGCCCCGCTTACGGAGGTTAAGGAATTTGAACCACCAAAACCAAGGCCTGCATGCAAGTTCGTCGATCCGGACAATCCTGCAGAGCTGATCGAATTGTTGCAAAACGAGGCAAAAGTCATTTAAGTCTAAACAAAAATCACTATACACGGCATGTCAGTATTATTATACACAGAAAACTGGGAAGGAAAATTCAAGAAACTCACCTTTGAGCTGGCCTCATATGCATCAGGTGTGGCAGAAATGCTCGGTACAGGAGTCACGGCTGTTTCTATTGGTAGTGTTGACGACCAGGAGCTGAAAAAACTCGGTGAATACGGTGTGGGAAAAATCCTCAAGGCCGATAATGAAGCTACAGGGCAGTTCGATACCGGGGTCTATGCAAAAATAATTGCAGATGCTGCAGATAAGGAGAATGCAGAAATAATCATAATGGCCAACAATAATGCTGGTAAGGCTATTGCCCCCAGGCTATCTGTCAGGCTGAAGGCCGGTGTTGCTTCGGCAGTCTCTGAACTGCCCGTGAGTGTATCGCCCTTTTTTATTAAAAAGCGTGTTTTTTCCGGGAACGCTGTTGCAGGCACCGAGATAAAAACAGAGAAGAAAATAGTCACTCTTTCACAGAACTCATTTGATCTTGCTGAAAAACCGGCAGATATAATAATAGAAAACTTCGATGCTGCAGCCGGAGGGCCTTCCGGCAATATCGAGGTAAGGGAAGTTGAAAGGCAAAGCGGTAAACTGCTCCTTACTGATGCAGAGATCGTTGTTTCAGGCGGCCGGGGTATGAAATCACCCGATAACTGGGGTCCGATAGAAGAGTTCGCAAAACTGCTGGGCGGAGCCACGGCATGTTCAAGGCCCGTTTCGGACGAAGGCTGGAGACCACATGAAGAACATACAGGTCAGACTGGTAAGATTATCGCACCCAACCTGTATTTTGCCATTGGTATTTCAGGTGCTACACAGCACCTTGCAGGAATATCGGCTTCAAAGGTCATTGTTGCAATAAACAACGACAAGGATGCTCCCATATTTGATGCAGCCCAATACGGTATTGTCGGGGATGCATCTAAGGTACTTCCGAAGCTTGTTGAAGCACTCAAGGAAGCTAAATCAGCCTGAATCCGTTAAAACCAATAAGCCGGTAACCAGATGATAGCAAACCTAATTTTCAGCCTGTTGCTTATCCTGGCCGTTGTCCTGTTCACGGCAAACATCAGGCATATCGCCCGCAACATAAAAATGGGCAGGAGTATCAGGATCAACGACCAGAAACCCCGGAGATGGAAAACAATGGCATGGGTGGCCATCGGTCAGTCAAAAATGACAACAAGGCCACTTTCGGCCATACTGCACATTTTTGTTTACGTCGGTTTCATTGTTATCAACATCGAGATGCTTGAGATACTTTTCGACGGTGTCTTTGGCACACACAGGGTCCTTGCATTTACCGGAGCTGTTTATCCTGTACTTATCTCTGTATTTGAGATACTTGCGGTGCTGGTGATATTGGCATGCATAATTTTCCTTGCCAGAAGGAACATTGTAAGGTTAAGGCGGTTCTGGACGGGCGAGATGACACTCTGGCCCCGCTCTGATGCCAATATTATCCTGGTGACCGAAATACTCCTTATGAGCTCAGTGCTTGTCATGAATGCTGCTGACGGTATTTTGCAGATCAGGGGTAATGAATATTATGCAGCCGTGGGAAGTTTCCTTATCAGTGATATGCTTCATCCGCTGTTCGCAGGGATGAGTGATTCTGGCCTTGTAGCACTTGAAAGGAGTACATGGTGGTTCCATATTATCGGTGTGCTAATTTTTCTGAACTACATACCCTATTCCAAACACTTCCATATTTTCCTTTCCTTCCCGAACGTATATTACTCAAACCTTGAACCAGCAGGCAAAATGAGCAATATGCCCACGGTTACAAATGAGGTAAGGATGATGCTTGACCCTTCCGCGCCGGCAAATGACGTTGCAGGTGAAGATGGGGCAGTGGAAACTTTCGGTGCAAGTGATGCAACCGAGCTTACCTGGAAACACCTTATGGATGCCTATACCTGTACAGAATGCGGAAGATGTACATCAAGCTGTCCGGCAAACATCACAGGAAAGAAGCTGTCTCCCAGGAAGGTGGTTATGGATGTAAGGGACAGGGTAGAGGAGCTGGGTATACACAGAAGGAAAAACAAGGGTGATCTTAATGACGGCAAAGACCTTTTCGGGCGTATAACCGATGAGGAGATCTGGGCCTGTACCACCTGCGGTGCATGTGTACAGGAGTGTCCTGTCAATATTGACCCGCTGGCGGTAATACTGGAACTGAGACGCTACCAGGTAATGGAAAAGGCTGCTGGTCCCGGTGAAATTAATGCAACATTCTCCAATATTGAAAATAACGGGGCTCCCTGGCAGTTTAGCAGTGAAGACCGCCTTGAGTGGACAGGGAACTGATAAACAATAAAAATTCAAATGTCTGTAAAGGAAAAAATCGACGTACCCGTAATGGCTGAACTTGCAGCCAGGGGAGAACAACCTGAGTACCTTTTCTGGGTTGGTTGTGCAGGTGCATTTGATGACCGGTACAAAAAGGTAACAAGAGCCTTTGCATCAATATTAAACCATACAGGTGAAAGTTATGCGGTGCTGGGTACAGAAGAGACCTGTACGGGTGACCCTGCAAGGAGGGCAGGAAATGAAATGCTTTTCCAGATGCAGGCCCTGCAGCTGATAGAGCTCTTTGACTCATACGGAATCAGGAAGATCATTACGATCTGCCCGCATTGCTACAATGTATTTAAGAACGAATACCCCGATCTTGGGGGTAACTACCAGGTGATTTCATATCTTGATTACATCGAGGGCGAAATATCCGCAGGGAGGCTAAATCCCGGGCTTGAGAAGTTCAATGGCGTTAAGGTGACATACCATGACCCGTGCTACCTTGCCAGGGCTAACAATATTACCGAACCACCAAGGAACATTTTAAGGCTCCTTGGTGCAAACCTTATCGAAATGAAGCGAAACAGGCATTTTGCACTATGCTGCGGGGCAGGAGGGGGGCAAATGTTCAAGGAGGCAGAAAAGGGTGAAAAGGAAGTCTTCATTGAACGCACCGGGGAGGCCCTGGACACCGGTCCTGATCTTATAGCAACATCCTGTCCTTTCTGCATGGTCATGATGACCGACGGCATTAAATACAAGAACAGGGAAGAGGATGTCAAAAATTACGATATCGCTGAACTCATAGCCCAGTCACTGGGAAATTAAAAATATAAAACAGAGCTGATTGTCATGGATAAAAAAGAATATCTGAAAAGTGGTGAATTCCTTGTAAGGGAAACAGAAGCAAAAGATGTTTTCGTACCTGAGGAATTTGACGAGGAACAGAATATGATCGCCCAGACCTGTAAGGATTTTCTGGAGGCAGAGGTGTACCCGAACCTGGATAAACTGGACCAGGGTGACCGTGAACTGATGAAGGAGATTCTAAAAAAATCAGGAGAA
>PWNY01000284.1 GCA_003557805.1 Bacteroidales bacterium
AAAAAAGGAGGTGCATCATGAAATTCCCTGCAGTTCTATTTGTTGCGTTTTTTTTGTTTGCTTTTTCCCCATATGCCAATGGTTCGACCGGTGATACGCTGGATCTGGCCGCAGTTGGTGAAGACAATGACCTGGAGTATGAGCTCATTATTTATGATACAGGCTTTGACAGCTGGTTCAACAGGGTGAGCAGGCCTGAGTGGTTTTACAGTGAAGGATACCTGGAGAACTGGAACAAACAGCTTGTGTCACAGTGGAACCATTTGTATCATACCAGGGGAAGTGAAGACTGCATGCCAGGGGTTTATATAAACTACGATGGCAGCGTGGATTACGGCAAGCCCCTTAACTACAAGCTTTTCTATTATTTCAGGTTTATGCATGAACGTTGCCGGCTGTTTTCGGTACATCCGGGCGGCTGGTAATATTCAGGCATATACGCTACCTGGTGCCGATCGGGCTTAAATAAAAAAAACTTTTATATTTGCATGTTTTAACAGACATGCACTGGTATGACCGTGTATATAATTGCTTGATAAAATAGTTACAACTATCCAACAACTCCAACTCCCAAAACAATGAAGAACTGCGTTATGTTATTTCTGGCCTGCGCCTTTTTGATTGCTACAGGCTTTACCTGGTATGAACAGGACCTTGAGTATAATGAACCCGGCACGGGTAATCCCCTGGTGCCAGGCTACTTTGCCGATCCAACCCTGGTGAAGTTTGGTGATACCTATTACCTTTATGCCACTACCGATGGTGTAAGGCTTGCATCTGGTGATCCCCAGGTATGGATAAGCAAGGATTTTGTCAACTGGTACAATCAGGCAATGGACATTCCCTATTCCATACTGACCAATATATGGGCTCCCGATATGGTCCAGGGCCCGGACGGAAGGTTTTACTATTCACATGGTAACTGTGAGGCAGGCTGCAATATTTACAAGTATGTGTCTGATACACCAGTAGGGCCGTGGGAGAATATAGCCGGTGACAATGAGCCGGTTATCCCTGTCGGGCTTGTTGCAGATAATTTGCCGTCACTCGACCAGCACTATTTCTTTGATGACGACGGTTCACTCTACTCCTATTTTGGCACATGGATGCACCTTTTCGGCGGCCTTGGGTGGGCAAAGATTGACCCCTCGGACATGAAGACCGTACTTGACAAGGGACAGATCCCAATGGAGGAGGTACCCGAGATCTTTGAGGCTCCATTTAAGTTCAAGAAGAACGACAAGTACATCATGATGTATTCGTCGGGGTCATGCCATGACCACACATACAGGGTGCAGTACTCCTATTCAGATTCACCTACTGGCCCGTTTACCTTTGGTGAGAACAACCCAATTCTGGAGACCCGTGCAGATGGTACTGTACACGGCCCCGGACACCACTCGGTATTCACCCATGAAGACACCCATTTTATTGTATATCACAGGCACGATAACCCTTTTTCAACCGGTGGCATGTTCCGCCAGACTGCAATAGATACACTGGTGTTTGAGAATGACAGCAAGATAAGGAAGGTGCGGCCCACTCACAAGGGGGTTGGTTACCTTGAGGAGCCGGAAAATCCACTTCCCCCCAACCTGGCTTTTGGTGCTGAGGCTACAGCATCTTCATATTACCATCTGGTTACCTATGACGAGGATTACAAGTATTATCCCCGTTATGCCACCGACCATAACTATGGTACCATGTGGCGCTCCGGAAACAACCACCTGCCTCATTACCTCACCATTGATCTTGGTGAAGTGCAGAACGTAAGGAGGGTGATGACCAACTTTGAATATGCAACCTACTTTTACCAGTACCTGATCGAGTACTCCAACGATGGCAGCAGCTGGCAGGTGTATGCCGACAGGACCGCCAACAGGAAATGGGGCAGCCCCATGATAGACGACGGTGATGTCGAGGCAAGGTATCTTCGTATTACAGTGACAGGGACAGAGAAAGCCGGTATGTTCGCAGCTATCTGGGAGGTGAAGGTCTATGATGAACTTTTCGAGGTTCCGGAAATAATCCCTCACATATCTGATAATGAACCCGCGGCTGAAAGCACACACCGGAAACTGGTTGAATTTGCCGCGGCAGATATGGCACCCGGAAGTCTCGGCACGGAGGTACCCAATACAGGGAGAATGGGGGGACAGTTCACGGTAACAGGCAGCCCTGTGATTGAAGAGGTTGAAGGTGTAAGGGCCATGACCCTGAGCGGTGGCGAATATCTTACCCTTAATGAGCCTGCACCCCTTAGCCTTAGCTGGAACTCACCATTTACGGTATCGGCCTGGGTTTATAATCCTGAGGTTGGGGATGCTGAGTGTATTATATCATGGTCAAGGCGACAGGGGAACCTGATGGGAGAGTTCGCCGCACTGATGTATGGCACCAACCCCCAGCACGGGGCAGCTGCCCACTGGACGGCATGGCTTGACATGCCCTACAATGAGGTTCCTGAGGCCGGTAAATGGCATCATATTGTCCTGACCTTTGATGGCATGGTGGAGAAGATATACGTTAACGGCAAACTGGACAATATGAGCCAGAGGAACCTGTTTGTCCATGAGAACGGAAGGATAATGATCGGATCTTCGGGTTCCCCGGCCGAGTTCTTCAACGGGTCTGTTGCTGCAGTCAGGCTATATGACACATATTTCTCCCGGGAAAGCATACCTTACCTGATGAATATGGACGGGATTGAGCCTGCAAGGTAACCTGGCGGGCTAGTCCCCGTGATAATCCAGCAGCCTTTCAAGCTCAGCCCTGTCAACCTTAAACACTGAACCATGGTTGGTGCCATCCGGGAAGTTTACCTTCCCGGATACATCTTCCCATTCCTTAAAATCATAAGAGCGCACGGCTCCAATTGTGCCCTCTATGTATTTGTCGAAATAGACCATGCAGTAACCGTCAACGAAAGTCGCGCTTGGTCCTTCAGCCCAGTAATCGCCTGTTATGGGATCACCGGGAGGTGAATATGGCCCCTCGGCAGTTGCTGCCGTTGCTAACCGTATGTTCTTCTCAGGCGGGAAACGGGTTTCATCTTTAAGGAAAAGGTAATAAGTGTCTTCGTGCTGCAGTATTGAACCGTCTATTACATTGAACCCATGGTCGTAAAAGATGTTTGCCGGACCAAACTCCTCAAAATCCGTGGTATAGGTGTAATACATCCGGTGATCCCATCCCGGGTCGGCAGTAGCTTCGGTTTCAGGGAAAAGCCCGCTGATAGTGGTTGACCATATAATGAGGAAGCGGCTGCCGGTGTTGTCGTAGAATATTTCCGGGGCCCAGCAGTTGCGGGCATTGGGTTCGTGCTCCATAAGAGGAATATACTTTTGTTCTGACCATTCGATAAGGTCGGGAGAGGATGCATACCCAATACCCCTTTCGTTCCAGCTTACGGTCCACACCATATGGAACAGGCCGTCGGGCCCCTTTATAATGCAGGGGTCCCGCATAAGCTTGTCTATACCTGCCTCTGGCCTGAGTACCGATTCGTTGTCATTGATAGCATGGAAGTTGTAACCGTCCTCGCTCCATGCAAGGTGCAGTCCGTCTTCCCCGTTACCCCTGAAGTAGGAGAACATGTAAACCTGGTCTGAGGGAACGCTGCACCCCAGAAAGAGTGCCGAAACAAACAGGATTAGAATTTTCTTCATATTGAAATAGTTTTGATAACCCCTGTTGCAAAAAAGCAAAGGGTTAAGATTTATTATTCGACCTGCCACTCAATTATTCCACACTCATACCATGTAATATCTCCGGGCAGGTAATTTCCGTCGGGAGGACCAAGCTCTCCCTGGGAATAATCAAGTCCGTTCAGGGTGATCTCCATTCTTAACCCGTCGGTGATTACCGGTTCAAACCTTACGGTATTGAAGCGGTCACTGTCCACGGTATATGGGGTCAGATTTTCAACCGGCAGCCAGCTGTCACCCGATTTGTAAAACAGTTGCCAGGATTCCGGGATGGAGCAATACTGTTTGTCATCTTTCCAGTAGACCCCGGAAGAGGAGATCTCATAATCGCTGTCAAAATCGTACTGGACCCATGCCTGATTGCCTGTCTGGGGCCTAATCCTGAAATATACCGATGAGCCGTCAAATGAGTTTACAGGTGTAACCTGGTTAAACAGGGCCTCAAAACCGGCACTGCCCGACTGGGAGCTGGGATAAAACCTCTGAGCCACAGTTGGGACCTGCCTGCCAGGATAGTTGTCCTCAATGGTCGCCTCGCCGACCGAAGAGCTGACCCTGCTTCTGGAAGCAATGGTTGGAACCGGCGGTATTATGGCCCTTGAAGGATCGCGCGCCAGCCATACGGTCATATCGCCAGGACCCCGGTTTGCCCATACATAATATGGAACTGCCGTCATTTCAATGTCATTGCTTACTACACTTGTCTGGTCTGCCCCGCGGCCCATTGCCTTTACGGTGCCCGAGATCGTTACTATTCCGCCGAGCAATCCGGGGGTGTATGCAGGGGTGAAAACGGCATCATCCGGGATGGAAAGGTTCATGACGTTCCCATCATTATCGAACCCTTCAACGCAATATACCAGGGGCCCTCTTTCCAGGGCCACCATACCGGCATTGTCTAGCACTTCTTCATGTGAAATAACACGTCTTACAGGCATCGGGAAATAGAGTTCTACTTTATCTCCCCTATCCCAGTTCCTGTCAAGCCTGGCGTAGCCTTTTTCCAGTGTATATGGCTGCTCCTGGTCATTGACCTTTATTACCACGGAATTGTCCATCTTTTCAAGGTAGCTGTACAGGTCACCCGGCAGAGGCTGGTTGCGGGTCCACCCTGGGATGCGAACAAACAAGGGGAACCTGGCTGAGCTCTCGGGAGTTATGGTGATGGTTACAGCTCCGTCCCATGGGTAATCTGTCTGCTGGCTTATCTCGATCAGTTGACCCCTGTTCTCAATTTCTGCTCTGCTGCCTACAAAAAGATTTACATATATGTCCCTGCCGTCACGTGCATATACGTAATCCCCTAAAGATGCCAATATTCTTACAATATTGGGCGGGCAGCAGTTTGGTCCGAACCAGTGATGCCTCGCGGTCTCCCCGAATGTCCTCAATGGGTTCTGGTAAAAGTATTTTTCACCATCAAGTGAAACACTCGTAAGAACTGCATTGTAAAGGATTCGTTCCATTACATCTATATATTTGGCATCCCTGTGCAAGTTGAATAGCCTCTGGTGAAAGTATACGTTGCCAATGGCTGCACAGGTTTCGTTCCAGCAGTTTACATTCGGCAGTTCATAGGCATCCCCGAAAGATTCATGATCCCGGTACGGCCCAACATGCCCGTTGATATACATTTTCCTGTAAACAATATCTTCCCAAATCCTGCCGGCAGCCTTTTTGTAATCAGTGTTACCTGTAATATCTGCCAGCTCTGCCAAAGGTGTGTACAGATAGGTTGCCCTGACTGTATGTCCTACAGCTTCAGTCTGTTCTATTACAGGTTTGTGGTCCTGCGCATATTCACCGTAAAGCCTGCGACCGTCCCTTGAGTGACCGCGCTCATCGAGGAAGAACCTGGCAAGATCCAGGTATTTTTCATCTCCTGTAGTATGATAAAGCCTTAGGAGCCCAATCTTTACCTCTTCATGCTGTGAAACTTCAAGTCTTTTTCCGGGACCGAAATTGGCGTCTATGTCATCGGCCAGAATAATGGCTGCGTCCAGAAGCTCCCTGTTGCCGGTTGCCTCGAACATTGCAATGGCAGCTTCCATGAAATGTCCTGCCCGGTATAGTTCGCCATTCAGCAGCCTCTCCCAGTTTTCAGGTTTGCCACCTGGCAATACCGATTCGATCAGCCGGTCGTTTAAGCCTTCAATAAAAGCTTCAAGTTCAGGGTCCGGGTGATTTGCCAGCACATAACCGACGGCCTCGACCAGTTTTGAGTTGGGCACCTGGCCGCGACCCACATAATCATCCAGCATTTTTGGGATTGATACAAGGCGGTTTGTTTCAAGACAGCGGTTCCAGAACTGATCAGTTATCTCCACACTGGGAGGGGTGTGTTCCTCAACTGGGGCACAGGATTTAAGAAAAGACAAAGCCAGCACCCCGGCAATTAACAGTAGAATTTTGACTTTCATACAATTATGTTTATCGGGGTTTATAAATAGGAGGAAAGGGAATATGGTTTTTAAAGGGTGTTTTAGTTTTTGCCGGCAATTTTGGTACGAACCGACTCCTTCAAATATAAGGATAATTATAATATGTTAGTATGTATTGGTTTAGAAAAAGCCTGAAGAAGAATGAGATCGGTATTTGAAACCCCCTGTTATAAATCAATTTATCTTTTCTGGAAATGTAAAGTAGCGCAAAACCCCACCGGACATAGTTTAGCCGGAAGTGCAGGTTAATTCAACTGAACCTGGATGTGTAAAATACATGCAATAATCAACATAAATACTTGCATTCTACTTGTGTTTTTGTTATATTGTAGAAAAGCCTTTATTGAATTAGTTCAATTAAAACAAATTAAACACATGAGTTATGAAAAAACTTGTATTACTATCTTTTTTTATCTGGTATATGGCTGCTTTAATACCAGCTAATGCCCAGTCGTTGCATACTGTCAGTATAGAGGATAACTCTTTTAGCCCCTCTTCAATTACTGTTAACAGGGGCGATACTGTAAGGTGGGAAATGGATTCATCTATTGACCATACTGTCACCAGTGGCGAAAACTGCACATCAGACGGAATATTTGACTCCGGGACCTTGACACCGGGACAAAGCTTCAGCTTTGTTTTTACAGATGAGGGAGACTTTTCCTATTATTGCATTCCACATTGCGCACAGGGTATGACTGGTGAGATAACGGTTGAGGACAACGTAACCGGAATATTAAACCCGGAGTCTGCAAACCAGTCATTGATCACTGATTTGTCCCTCTATCCAAATCCCGCAAGCCACTATGCTTTATTAAAGTTTGAGTTGTTAAAACCGGCATTAACGTCAATAAAAGTAATGGATATTGCAGGCCGCAAGCTTAAATCAATTTCCAGGCAGGAGTTTGACGCAGGAAGACATGAGGTTGAATTCGCAACAGAATCGTTACCTCCGGGTGTTTATTTAATAAACCTATATGTCAACAATGAAGTAAAATTTGTTGAAAAACTTATAAAACACTAATACATTTAACTAAAGGGTGAGATCAAGAAGCATATTGATGGAAATGAAGAGGACCGGGATTATTGAGAACTTATGATCCTGCATAAGCGTCCATTATTAATTATTTCCGTTGCCAAATGTTCAATTACTCGATGTTGTCTTGTTGTTAAATTGTTATGTTGTTAATTTTCATATCTTTACGAAAACATGCATGTTTTTGATATTCGGCTGGGTTCGAGCCCAGTACTTATATAAACCTAATTTTATACCGTATTGATATGAATAATACCTTATTGCTAAGCAGAATAGTTCAGGTCGTCATTGCCGGTTTGTTCATTATGGTAATTATAACTCCGGCCTGCAGTTCCGACAGCGAAGATGAGATCGCTCCTGATTGCAACCTGGCAGATGTTTCCTATTCTGAAACCATCGCACCCATAATGGCTGCCAGCTGCAATAGCTGCCACTCGGGTGCAAGTCCACAATTTGGGATTAACACAAGCAATTACGAAGGTCTTCGCGTTATCGCCCTCTCAGGTCAGTTGGTGGGTTCAGTCAATCATAACGAAGGCTATTCTCCAATGCCGCAGGGGCAACCCCAATTGGATGAATGCCTGCGCGAGCAGATTGCCGCATGGGTAGATGATGGAGCACCGGAAAACTAAAACAGGAAATCATGAAAAAATGGCAAATTGCTCTAATTGGTCTTGTTTTGGCAGGAATCGCTGCGGCAGCAGCTTTATATTTTTTGGTTTACAGCAAGTCTCACCCGGATTATGAAAGGGCAAAGCCCGAATATGTCATATCCGCTGAGGCACTTTATTTTTCTTTTGCTGATGATGAAGTAGCTGCCAACAGCAAATTCACCGGGAAAGTAGTTGCCATTGACGGACAGGTTGCTGAAGTTGAACAGCTTGACGACATGGTGGTCGTTTCATTTGTATTTGACGAGGGTCTTTTTGGAAGAGAAGGGGTGCGATGTACCATGCTGGAGGGATACCATACAGGAGCATTGAACCTTGTACACGGGGAAAATGTGGAGATCAAAGGCCTGTGTACCGGATTTACCGGTAGTGACGTGATCCTTGAACATTGCTCTTTTCTGTAAATGTGAAAGCACATATGATGAAATGCCCCTTTGGGGCTTCATTTTTACATTTATACGCGCTTGCTTTGCAAGCCCCGGGTTAAAAGTGCACGTGGAATTAAACCCACAAACCGAACTAAAAAGTGAAATTTTGTCAACAACATAAAAAAAGAAACAGATGATAAAAAGATATTTCCTCCTGACTTTATTATGTGTGGCTGCTGCGCATGCTGTAACTGCACAGGTGTACCTGACGCGTAATGGTACTATCAGGTTCTTTTCTGAAGCACCACTTGAAAACATTGAGGCAGTTACCCGGCAGGTTATGAGTGCTCTTAATACAGAAACCGGCGAGTTTGTGTTTCGTCTTCCCATCCGTTCATTTGCATTCGAAAAGGCGCTCATGCAGGAACATTTCAATGATAACTTCATGGAGTCGCACGAATACCCAAATGCCTCTTTCCAGGGTTTCGTGGAGGAAGTGGACTCTGTTGACTTTACCGTTCCCGGGTCATATGATGTGGCTGTTTCAGGGGAGTTAAGTATTAAAGATGTTACCAAAACAATCAGGGAAAAGGGAACCCTGACCGTTAAGGATGATTTGATTGAGGGTGAGGCTGTGTTTATCATACGTCCGGAAGACTACAATATCGATATTCCGCGCCGGTTTGTCCGCAACATTGCTTCAGAGATTGAAGTGTTTGTGGATGTGACCCTGCGTCCACAGTAAAACCAGTCTGCAAAACATACAAATGATTGAGTATAATCTCAATTAAACAGAGGACCAATGAAAAAACACTGTTTATGGACGGTGATTTTAA
>PWNY01000380.1 GCA_003557805.1 Bacteroidales bacterium
AGCTCATTCACGTGGCATTATTTCTCCACCTGAAGAGCTGGGGCTCGATGAGTTTTACAAAAAATACCTTGATGCGAGCGGGTTGCCTGTCATCTCATCATGGATAGTTTATGATGAAGCCTTGATACTTACAAGGGAAATTGTTAACCATATGGTTTCTGAAATACCGGCAAAGGCACTGGATCGTATGATAAAGGACGGGGTTAGGGTAGGAGTTATCGGACGAAACCAGATTACAACAGATATGCCGGAGTACAGTGACCTGAATGAGGCCTTCCCCGGATCTCCATGGGATAATTTCAGGGGACTGGGGCCAACACTTGCAAGGCCACTGGCCAGTTCTGGTGAGGAGAACCTGCTGGGGTTACCGGGTGACATATACAGTGGGGAGAACATCCTTATTCATGAATTTGCCCATGCAATAGACCTTATGGGGTTGAGGCCAACCGTGGATGGTTTTGAAGAAGAATTGCTCTATATTTACAATAAAGCAATGGAAGAAGGACTTTGGCAGAACACATATGCTGCTGTTAACAGTGAGGAGTATTTTGCAGAAGGGGTTCAGTCATGGTACAATGCGAACAGGTTTGCGGACCCACCGGATGGTGTTCACAATCACGTAAATACAAGGGATAAGTTAAAGGAGTACGACAGGAGGCTGTATGATCTATTGTCAAAATATTTCCCGGATGATGAACCCGATTTTTTTAATTTTTAAAGGCATAAATATGAGAATGTTGCCAGTAAACCACCCAATTATCCATGCAAACTATTCCAGGACAATGTTTATGTCTTTATTGGTTTTAATTGTTGTTTGCTTTTTCTCAAAAGGAGTATTTGCCCTTGATTTTAAGGACGAGGATCAGATAAGAGTTAGCACTCCGCCTCCTGAGCTTGATCTTGATCCGTTTTACAAAAAATATGTGGATGCAGGCGGCTTTCCGGTAATAAGCTCATATCTTGTTCCTGATGAGGCCCTGCTGCAGGCCCGAAGACAGATACTTGCAATGACGGCTGAATTGCCCCGGCATGTTATAGACACTATGCAGGCCTATGGAGTAAGGCTCGGTATCATGGCAGCCCGATACGAAGGAACCACGGATATCCCGGAACACAACTTTTTAAAGAATGACACAATAAACTGGGATGTAAGGGCAAGGGGGCTTGGAGGAACCCCGCGGCTTCCCCTTACCACGGCATCGGAAGAAAACATACTCTGCTACCAGATTGATAAGTATCATGCCGAGGATATATTAATACACGAGTTTGCACATACCATTCACCTTGTGGGTCTTGTTCTTAATTACCCTGATTTTAATGACAGGCTGCGTGAACTCCTCGATGATGCCCGTTCAAAAGGCCTTTGGAAGGATACTTATGCCGAGACCAATATTGAGGAGTACTGGGCTGAAGGAGTGCAGACCTGGTTCAACGTAAATGCCACGGTTCCCGAACCTGACGGTTTGCACAACCATATTGGTACCCGGGATCAGCTCAGGGATTATGACCCTGGTCTGTATGAACTATTAAAGGAGTTTTTCCCGGATACGGATGAGTGTATTTCCTGCCATTGTGAATAATAACAGTTAATTGTTTAACCCCACCACTGTCAAAATCCAATCCAATGAATCAAAAACATATCAGGTCTTTATCAGGGCTTTTTTTCGCAATAGCTTTGCTGCTTATTACCTCCTGTTCGGAGCAGGCAGGCATTACTGAAAAAAACTATGAAAGGGCAGAGGAGTATTTCCGTCCAAATATCAGCCAGAAGGTTTATCACCTCGAGGTTAACCCAAACTGGATAGGGGATGGTCCGGATTTCTGGCATGTTACAAATACCAGGGAGGGAAAGAGGTTTTTTCTAACACTGCCAAAGGAGGGAGAGAGCCGTGAGGCTTTTGATCATGACGAACTTGCCGCAGGCCTTAACAGAATTGCTAATCTGGAGGCAGACCCTGCAGATCTGCCTTTTGACCGTATAAGCTTTATAACTGATGATATTATAGAGTTCAGGATTGAGGATTTAATCTGGAAGTATAATATTTCAACAGGAGAGCTTGAATCCAGGGATTCAGATAGGGAAAGGCCTGAAGGTGTGGTTTCACCCGACGGTCGTTTCGAGGCATTTATCCGCGATTACAATATATATGTGCGTACCATAGAAAGTGGGGAGGTGGTCCGGTTGAGCAATTCAGGGGAATATCTTTATGAGTACGGTAACAGTTACGGCTGGGCAGATGTTATCGAAGAGCCTGACGGGGAAAGACCTGAAAACCTTTTTGTAAGGTGGTCACCGGATTCAGAGAGGCTGCTTACTTATATTGCCGATTTAAGGGTTGCTGAGAAGATGTATATGCTTGACTTTACCGTGGATACTCTTTACAGGCCACGACTGCTAAGTTATTATCGCGGCTCACCTGGCGATACCACAATAGTTTACCATATACCTGTTATATTCGATATTAACAGTGGCAGGGAGTATTTTATTGATGTTGATCCGATACCCCATTTTATGAATGTTAACTTCCAGTGGACAAAAGAGGGCAGGGAACTGTTTGCCCTCTATCCACACCGGGGGTTCAAACAGGTTGATATTATAAGGGTTGATGCAACTAATGGCGAAGTCTTTACTGTTCTGTCTGATCATACCGATATTTCTATAGAATATGGGCACGTTGTTCATGAAAGGGTAGGGGATGACCTGTTGCTGTTCAGCTCTCAAAGAAGCGGCTGGAACCATTTATACATGTATAACAGGAATACCGGCGAGCTTGTAAACCAGGTTACAGATGGTGACTTTGTTTTCAAGCGGCTTGTAAATATTGATGAGGACAGCCGTACCATCTATTTTTTGGCAGGTGGTAGGGAAGAGGGGCGTAATCCCTATTATGATCACCTCTATGCTGTTAATTTTGATGGCTCCGGTCTTCGATTGCTTTCACCTGAGGATGCACATCACCAGGTAAGTGTTTCACCATGCGGGAACTATTTACTGGATAATTACTCCACCCCGGAAATGCCCACAGTTTCAGTCGTTAGGGAACTACCTTCTGGTGATGATATATTGAGGGTAAGTGAAGCTGATATCGGTGACCTTTTGGAAATGGGCTGGCAGCCACCAATAAGTTTTACTGTTAAGGCCCGTGACAATGAAACGGATATATACGGGCTCCTATACAGGCCTGCAGGGTTTTCGTCCAGGTCATCCTACCCCCTTATTAACTATACCTATACCGGGCCGCATGCCTCCATTGTTCCAAAATCTTTCAGTACGGCCCTTATAAATATTATGGTACCCTTTACCGAGTTCGGCTTTGCCGTCATGGTGGTGGACGGTCTTGGCACGGCCCAGAGGTCTCTTGATTTCAGGAGCTGGTCCTACCGAAATATTGGCGGTAACGTAGACTGCCATGTTGCAGCAATTGAGCAGTTGTCCGGGAAGTTCTCCTGGCTGAACACCGCTGATGGGGTCGGCATCTTTGGGCATTCCGCAGGCGGTTATGACGTGGGAAGAGCAATGCTTATGCATCCTGATGTTTTCACGGTTGGAGTTGCATCTGCTGCCGATCATGACCACCGGATGGAAAAGGCCTGGTGGCCTGAAATGTTCATGGGATACCCGGTAGGGGATTTCTACCATGAACAGTCCAACATTACCAATGCAGCAAAACTTGAGGGTCATTTACTTATTGCACACGGTGCAATTGATGAGAATGTTAACCCCTCAGCATCCTATAAGCTTGCTGAGTACCTTATCAGGGACGGAAAGGATTTTGACATGCTAATCCTGCCGGGCCGCCGGCACAGTTTTGGCCGTGATCACGGGGATTATTTCACCAAGGTCAGGTGGAACTATTTTATCAGGCATCTGCTGGGAGAGGAACCTGTCCACAATTATCAGTTCCGTACACTGGATGAGTGGTAAGAGCTGTCAAGCCTGCAAATCGATGGTGTTCCTGAACTCCTTCGGGGTTTTGCCGTTAATTTTTCTGAATACCCTGTTAAAGTAAGAAAGGTTTGTAAAACCCGATTCGGATGCTACCTGTGATATTGTCATATCTTTGTTCAAAAGCAACTCACAGGCCTTTTTTATTCTGATCTCATTTAAGAACTCTGTGAATGTCTTCCTTGTCCTTTCCCTGAAAAAGCGGCAAAATGCCTCCTTGTTCATGCTTGCCACCTCTGCAGCCTCTGAAAGGCTTATTTTCCTGTGGCTTTCATCAATAAGGAAACGCACAACATTATCCATCCGCTTTCCCTCTTTCATCGAGTAATGTAAAAGTATGTCAGCTTTATTAAGCCGGTGCAGTACAGGCCTGGTAATCAGGTAATGAAGGATTTCAAGGCTGATAATTATTCTTGACAGCCCTCCTATGTCCCTTAATTTCATTATCCTGGACTTGATAAAGGAGCTGTCGTCGAAGACCCGGTAGCAACCGTTCAGGCTCTCAAAAAACTCAATTACCCTTCCAAATTCTTCTATCCCGCTGAATTTTGAAGTAATTATGCTCACATCGTAGAATATACTTTCACTGTATGCCCGCTTGGAGGTGTTTTCAGTGTAGTATACCTTATCATTCCTGAAAACATGGGGTATGTTGGGACTGAGCAGGTATAGCTCTCCCGGCCTGAACCTGCCGATATAATCTCCTACTATGAGGTTGCCAATGCCGTCAAACAGAACGGTTAACTGAACCTCAGGGTGCTGGTGAAGTTTGTCGTAGAAATGGTTAACATCATCTACCTGATGTCTTACAAGCTCATTTTCAGGCTTTGGTATCTTAAAAGGCAGGACCTTCATATGTAATATATCATTATTACAATATGGGTTCAAAAATAATAAATTAAATCAATTTTATACCATAAACTGCCATTATAATGAAACCGGAATATTACCAGTCCAAAAATGGGATAAAAAAAAGCTGCCCTTAAACCGGACAGCTTTCCTTTTAGTTTTGGACCGGGCTTAGGATGGCGGCCCAGCCTCCTCCCTCAGCCATTTCTATAACTATTTTGTCACCGGCCCTGATCGTTTTACTGTCAATTATATGATCCATAGCCTGCCTGTCTGCATTTGGCCCGTCCATTACGAAGTCCATCCGGTAGGCCTCACCGTTGTCCAGGAAATCCAGCTCAAACTCAAGTGTCCTCTCCTGCCAGTTGGTCATTGCACCGATATACCACTTGTCCTGGTACTGCCTTGCAACTGCTGCATATTCGCCAACTCTTCCCCCAAGGCCTATGGTTTTATCCCATATTACAGGCATGCGTGAAATAAATCCGGTATATTCCGGTTCCCTTAGATAGTTTGAAGGGTTATCTGCAAGCATCTGCATAGGGCTTTCATACATAACATACATTGCGGCCTGGTGTGCCCTTGTTCCCTGGCTCATCGGTTCGGTGTACCTTATGCAGAAGTTATCCTGTGTTGCATTTATCATTGCTCCCGGTGTGTAGTCCATGGGCCCGGCAGCCATACGTATGAAGGGTAAGGTTACATTGTGCCTGGGCGTTATGTTATCGCTCCATTTATGGTTTTCAAGGCCCTGCACCCCTTCATAAGTCAGTACGTTGGGATACTTCCTGTTAAGTCCGACCGGCTTGTAGGATCCGTGGAAGTTTACAAGCAGTTCCCTTTCAGCAGCTGCAGCTGCAACCCTCTCATAATAGTTTACCATGTCCTGATCGGCCCGTACCATGAAGTCAACCTTTATGCCCTTTGCACCCCAGGCTGCAAAACGGTCCAGTGCTCCTTCAAGTTCGCGGTCCAGGGCATTCCCAAGTACCCATAGAACTATTCCTACATTCATTTGCTCAGCGTAACTGAACAGTTCGTCAAGGTCAATATCAGGGTTGGGCCTGGTAAGATCCTGGGTGGTTATTGTCCACCCTTCGTCTAGAATTATATACTCAAGGCCATATTCGGAGGCAAAATCTATATAGTATTTATAGGTATCGGTATTAATACCGGCCCTGAAGTCCACACCGTAAATGTTGTTTGCATTCCACCAGTCCCACGCCACCTTGCCAGGCTTTATCCAGTCAGTCCTGGGAAGCACATTCGGTGTAGATAGTTTGTAAACCAGCTCATTCTCAAGCAGGCCGGCTGCCTTTGTTTCAATCTTCATTATCCTCCAGGGATATGTTCTCCTGCCGGATGTCCGGGCTATAAATTCCTCATTTTCGATTATTATTTCCTGGCGGTCACCCCTCTGTGTACTTTCCCTTATAACAGGGGGGAATTCACCGGTAAGCCTGTTGGCCCCGCTTCCAAACAGGAAAAAGTTGGGATAATCATACAGGTCTGCCTCGGTAAGCAGGATATGGGTGTTCCTCTCGGTGATAAGAAGCATTGGCAGGGCACCGTATTCATCTTCTCCCAGATTGGCCAGCCTGATGTCCTCATAAAGGTTCTCATAGTGGGACTGGAAAGTGGGACTGCTTTCAACGGGCCAGAAAAAGCGGTGGTTTGCCTCAAAGTTGAACTCTATTGTTTCATTCACTATTTCGATAAGACTTTCTGGAAAATCCGTTATAAAACGGTAGGCCACACCCCTGTTGTATGCTCTGAACTCCACACTGTAACCGTCCCTGAACTCAATTAGAAGCCTGTTGTAGGTATTGTCAATAAAGCGCTTTTTTACCGGCACTACAGCTTCAATTACCTCAGACACCTGGTTTTCGCTGCTTCGCCTTACCCTCGGGTTATAACCGGGATTGTTGCCGGTCGCGGTTCTAATACCCAGGGGTGAGGGGAGTAAAAGGCGTTCGCCGCCCCTGTATACAGACCATCTTAATTGATCTTCAACATGGACAACAACCCTAATCTCCCCGTCGGGTGATATAAGTTCATGGGTATTGCCGTTCCCCCTGGAGGGAAACAGCAATACCATAAATACTGTTACAATAAGAGCTATTTTCATTTTTACTTTTCTTCTTCTGTTGTTTCTTCAATTGCTTTTGCAAGTGATGCATCCTCTTTATAAAACTCCTGCCATTTTTCTTTTGGATCAGGTTTTGTAGAGAGAGAAACAATAACAAGAACAAGTATGGAGCTTATTGCCGCCGGCAGGATGATGTACTCTTCCGACATCAACTGGCTTCCTGTAATATGCACCATAACCGAGTTCACGACAGTAATAATAAGGGTAAGTCCCATGCCTGTTGCAATTGATGCGATACCACCTGATACTGTTACCCTCTTCCACAGGAAGGTGGCAAGAAGGGCAGGAGTAAGTCCGGCACCTATCATTGTATAGGCAGTAAGAGCCATACCGAGAATGGTCTCAAACTGGGTCAGCAGCAGGTATGCAAGCAACCCCAGCAACAGTATCATTATCCTCTGGAATGTTACAAGGTATTTGTAACTGGCGTTGGGGTTGATAAAGCGCTGGTAAATATCCCTTGTGATATTGCTTGAGGGCGTAAGCAGGAAGCTGTTACCGGTTGAAACAATTATGGCAATAGAGGCACAAAGCAGCAATAATCCTCCGAACAGCGGGATTCCCACTTCTGCACTATGTCGTGCAGTATGCAGTATTACCCTTTCTGAATCAGCTTCAGAGAGGAAGAATTCAGATACCGCAGGAAGAGAGCTAAAGTGACTGAAAGCAAATATTGCAAGTGATGCAAGTGCTGTTTCCACAATTATAGTTCCCACTATCCACCACATTACGGAATTCTTTGCTGTCTTTTCATTCTTGGCAGAAAAGATACGGGAATAGATATTAGAATCTCCCAGCAAAAGGAAGAAGGGCGGTAGGAATATTCCCATCGCCCAGAGGAAATTTGTGTCTCCAAATACTTTGAAGTGCGAAGGGTCAAGGGTTGCCACAAGGTGTTCTGAGCCCCCGATATTAAAGAATACAAGTGGAACTGCAATTACAACTGCCAGTGTAATCAGGGCACCGTTGATGATGTCAACTGCAACAATAGACATCATTCCGGCAAACGCAGTAAATACTATCATGAAGGCGGCAGTCAATATAACACCCTGCCATTCTGGTACTCCGGCAACCAGGTCAAGCACGAATCCTCCCGCGCGGAACTGGTAACCCGCAATGGTAGTATAGGCTATAACGATAACAATTGTACCCAGGATCCGGGCCCATTTGTTGTAACGCATTTCCAGGATGTCAGGCACGGTGAACTTTGCAATACTTCTTACCTTACCAGCCAAAAAGATCACAATGACTATGGCTGTCCATGCCCCTGCAGCCATCCAAAGTGCTGAAAATCCGACCCTTGCAGCAAGACCTGCACCTGCAAGAAGACTCCCGGAACCAATCCAGGTGCAAAGCAGTGTGCCTACAAGTCTTGGGGTGGAAACCCTCCTGCCTGCAACCATGAAGTCCTCCTGCCCTTTTATTAGGAAACTTTTAGTTATTGAAATGGTCATTAGAAAGACCAGATAGCCGATGGCAACCCAGAAAAAGATCATAGATTTTCAGTTTTAAGGTTAGAGAATAGTTTAAAATTGTTTGTGTATTTAGTTGAAATCATTAGCTTTATAAAAAATGTACTTTTTACACTCAAATGGACAGGCAAATATAGAAAAATAACTTAATTTTTATCTCTTTTTCTGCAATTTCCGGGTCCCAAACAGTTTAAAACACCAGATATAATACATATATTTGTATGTTCTATGTATCCCAATTCCTTAACCAAACCTTTTCATTATGTACTTTTTACTTTTTCTTTTCCTAGCAGTAAGTTTCTGTATGCCCTTTAAGGAATTGCAGGCTTACCCGGCAGCTGATAATCCATCTTCCGGAACATATGTGGATATTTCAGATGGCAGCCCATTTGAATTTTATGAACCCCTGGCAAGCCTGCAGGCCGATATAGGTGCCCTGCAGCGCAAATACAGCATAAGGGAAAGCCAGGAATATTATGACAGGATGCGCAGCCTCTATGAAGGCTGGCAGCAGTTTCTCGACAGGGTTGATTATGATGCCTTATCATCAGCGGCAAAGATAGATTACCACCTGCTCCGGAATGACCTTGAAAAGAGGCTCTATCTA
>PWNY01000122.1 GCA_003557805.1 Bacteroidales bacterium
AAACGGCAAACTGCTGCACAACGAGACCATCTACCCCCACCCGCCCCAGTCACAGAAATGACCGGCCATATCGAAGATACAGAGCCTTGTGGATGCATACAGGATAGAGACCATTGCCATCGGTAACGGAACAGCCGGCCGCGAGACCGAGAACCTGGTAAGGAGAATACGTTTCGACAGGGATGTATCGGCAGTGATGGTAAACGAAAGCGGTGCCTCTGTTTACTCTGCCTCCGACGTGGCGAGGGAGGAGTTTCCCGAATATGATGTCAGTGTCCGGGGCGCCGTCAGTATAGGCCGCCGACTGGCCGACCCCCTGGCAGAGCTGGTAAAGATTGATCCCAAGTCCATAGGGGTGGGCCAGTACCAGCACGATGTGGACCAGAAGCTTCTCAAGCAGGCCCTGGATGATGTTGTAAGCAGCTGTGTAAACGCCGTGGGAGTTGAGATAAACACTGCCAGCAAACAGCTCCTTACCTATGTATCTGGCATAGGACCGGCCCTTGCCGCATCAATAGTGGAGTACAGGAACCGGGAGGGAGCCTTCTCTTCCAGGATGGAGCTGAAAAAGGTACCCCGCCTGGGTGATAAGGCATTTGAACAGTCGGCCGGGTTTATCAGGGTGGACCGTTCAAATAACCCCCTTGACAAAAGCGCCGTACACCCTGAAAGCTACCCAATAGTGGAGCAGATGGCCCGTGACCTGGGCGCGGGTGTGGAAGACCTTATAAAGAGCAGTGAACTGAGAAAAAGGATCAGGCTTGAGGATTATGTGACCGGTACAACAGGGCTGCCCACCCTTAAGGACATACTTAATGAGCTGGAAAGGCCGGGCCGCGACCCCAGGAAGTCATACGACTTTTTTGAGTTCAGCAACATATTCAAAATTGAGGACCTTAAGGAGGGTATGGTGCTCCCGGGTATAGTCACCAATATCGTGGCTTTCGGGGCATTCGTGGATATTGGCGTGCACCAGGACGGCCTGGTGCATATAAGCCAGCTGGCCGACCGCTTTGTCAGTGACCCTTCGGAGGTGGTAAAACTTAACCAGAAGGTCAGTGTCAGGGTGTTGTCGGTAGACAGCGACAGGAAGAGGATATCCCTCTCGATGAAAGGAGTTTAAGCTGCACCACTTACCAGAAAAGGAACCTTCCGGCCACAATAAATGCAAGGAACAGGTAAAAGGCCATCTCCCTTATCCTCCTGCTCCCGATATCATAGAAAAATACAGACAGAATGACTGACAACGGTATTGCCACCATTGCAAAGTGCAGGTGGGTGTACCCCCCTGCCAGAAAATATGCAAGCAGGCTGAGCAAAAAGTAGCTCAGCAGCACCCTGACCTGCATTCGAACCCTTATAATCCTGTCGGCCGCAAATACCAGCCAGAGTCTTAAGGTAGCAAGCAAAACAAATGCAGTAAAGACAATAAAAGAGAGCTTCCCCCAGGTATCAATGAACTTTGCCAATACCAGCTGCGGCTTAAGCTCAATATAGAATTCATCCATTCTCTCTGCAAGTGTGCCGGCCATTACATACCAGGTACCAAGGAAGAGGTAGGGAGTCGCAAGGCCTATAAAGGATGCCAAAAGCGACCGCATGCTAAAGAGCCTGTATACAACAAGAGATATTATCAGTACAGGGAATAGCACCAGCGAAGGCATGTATATAAGCCCGGCTATTGCTGTAAGCAGAGCTGCATTAAATATCTCCAGGGTCCTCTCTTCCTTGCTGTAGGCCTTGAATACCTTAAGGCTTGCCAGCAACAGGAAGAGGTTTGCAAATATTATGGGGTGGGCGGAGAGCATCCTGTCACTGCTGCTCAGCAGCAACAGGTATATCAGCCCGGTAAGGCTGAAGTACCTGTCGGTAAAACCTGCGGATGAGGCAAGGTAATCTGTCATAAGGGCCTGGATCAGCAAAAGCAGGAATGCCGTTACAAGAAAAAGAAGAGGCTTTTGGTGTATTAAGGGGTATATCAGTTTGTAAAGGGGGGCATTTGCAGGGTAAAGGTGCACCAGCGAAGACCCGGGGTCAGCAAATGCCGGCATCCACAGAACCAGCCCGGCAATGAAAAGCAAAAGGGGGGTATACCAGTATATCTTACCGAAAGCCCTGACTATCATCAGTCCTGGTTGTTATTGTAGGGTTTTTTCAACAGGTCGCGGCCTATATCACGGCGGTAATACATACCCCTGAAATCAACCTTCCTGGCATTGCTGTACGCTCTTGACATTGCCTCTTCATGGCTGCTACCAAGGGCAGTCACCGCCATGACCCTGCCTCCGTTTGTCAATAGCATGCCATCCTTTTCCTTTACCCCTGGATAGAACAGCACAGCGTCAGCGAGATCATCGGTGCCGGTGATCTGGTAACCTTTACCGTATGCTTCGGGGTAACCGCCGCTGGCAAGGATCACAGTAACAGCACTACCGGGCGACACCCTTGCTGTTTTACCTTTAAGCCCCCCCTTACATGCAGCCTGCATAAGCTCCACCAGGTCAGATTCAAGCCGGGGAAGGATAACCTCCGCCTCAGGATCCCCAAGCCTGACGTTGTACTCAATGACATATGGCTCACCACCAGAAATCATAAGGCCGAAAAAAATAAAGCCGCAATAGGGGATACCATCCCTGTGCAGCCCTTCAATAGTGGGTTTTACAATGCCATGCTCGATCTTCTCCATGATTTTCTGGTCTGCGAACGGAACTGGGCTGACTGCCCCCATACCTCCTGTATTGGCACCTGTGTCCTTCTCTCCCACCCTCTTGTAGTCCTTTGCAGATGGAAGCATGGTATAGGAACTGCCGTCGGTTATAACGAAAACAGATATCTCAACACCTTTAAGGAACTCTTCAATAACAACCTTGCTGGAGGCTTCACCGAACTTGCTTTCGCAAAGCATCTCCCTGAGAGTGCCGACGGCCTCACCTGCAGAACTGCAAATGATAACCCCCTTGCCAGCCGCAAGACCATCGGCCTTCAGCACATATGGAGGCTCAAGGGAGTTTATAAAGTCAACCCCATCATTGACGGTCTCCCTGGTGAAGCTGCGGTATGCGGCAGTCGGTATGCCGTGCCTTTTCATGAACTCCTTGGCGAATGACTTGCTTCCCTCAATTTTAGCCCCTTCGGAGGCCGGGCCAACAAAAAGAATATCCCTTAGCCTTTCATCCTTTTTGAAATGATCCCCAAGGCCCTTTACCAGGGGTTCCTCGGGCCCAACTACTACCATCTGTATATCATTTTCCAGGGCAAAGTCTGCTATTGACTCAAAGCTTAGGGGATCCAGGGGGACATTCTCCCCGCAGAGCTCGGTACCGGGGTTGCCGGGTGCAATGTAAAGCTTTTCACAAAGGGGGCTCCGGGCAATTTTCCAGGCCATTGCATGCTCACGCCCCCCTGCTCCTATCAGTAGTATATTCATGCTTTAAATATGTTCGGGTTTCAAGATATGTCAAATTTACTCAAAATCTGCCATTGGCAGAACCTATATTTTGCTATTTTTGTCTTGGTGACAAGGTAATAAAACCTAAATGCAAAGAAGATGGCGATTGAGAAAATACCCACTCACATATATTCAGAGATAGGCGAACTGGAGGGTGTGATCATCCACTCCCCAGGCAATGAACTCGAGAACATGACCCCTGAGAATGCCGAGAGGGCGCTCTACAGCGACATTCTGAACCTGTGTGTGGCAGGCAGGGAATACAATGAGTTCAGGGGAGTGCTGCAGAAGGTGACCAGGACATTCGAGGTAAGGGAGCTGCTGACTGCCATACTGGAAGATGAGAGGGTAAAAGAGGACCTTGTAAGGAAGGTATGCATGCATGAGGGGGAGGCCGGTACAGCGGGGCACCTGATGTCCCTGGGGGCAAAGCAGCTCTGCAAGGCTCTGATTGAAGGGCTGCCACTGCAGCAGAACACCCTTACCAACTTCCTGAACAAGGAGCGCTTCGCCCTCAGGCCCCTGCACAACTTCTTCTTTACCAGGGATTCTGCTGTTACTGTCTATGATGATGTGCTGCTGGGTTCAATGGCATCGCCAGTGCGATTGCGTGAAAGCCTAATTATGGAGGCCATATTCAACAACCACCCCTCTTTTAAGACCACCACCATCAGCGCAGTGGATAAAAAAGTGAAGGGGCAGCAGGTATCCATTGAAGGGGGGGATGTTCTGGTTGCCGGCAGGGAGATCCTTGTATGCGGCATTGGCTCAAGGACAACTGCCGGGGGTATTGACTACCTTATGGATCACCTTAAGAGCAAGAATGAAAAGCAGCACATACTGGTGCAGGAGCTGCCCGAAACCCCTGAATCTTTTATACACCTGGACATGGTATTCACAATACTGGACAGGGATGTATGCATGATATACGAGCCCATTATAATGAAGATGAACAAGTTCCAGACCGTACACATCTATGCCGAAGGGGGGCAGGTTAAATTCATCAGGGAGGTGAAAAACCTGCCTGAGGCCCTTGGCAAGCTCGGTTTGGACCTGAAACCGGTACTTTGCGGTGGCAGTGACGACCAGTGGGTTCAGGAGAGGGAGCAGTGGCACAGCGGTGCCAACTTTTTTGCACTTGGACCGGGTAAAATATTAGGTTATGCCCGTAACGTGAACACCATAAGGGCCCTTGAGAAAAGCGGCTTCGAGGTGATAAGGGCAAAGGATGTGATACAGGGGAAGGCTGACCTTAAGAAGCACGAAAAATACGTGGTGACGATCGAAGGTTCAGAGCTGCCCAGGGGAGGCGGTGGTGCACGCTGTATGACCATGCCGCTCAGCAGGAGGGATATTGTTTGACATGATACTTTAAGCACCTGCTATAAACCAAATCAACCCAAGATGAAAACAAAGATTTACCTATTGCCCCTTCTGCTTATATTTGTGGTTGCCTGCAGGCCTGACAGGCAGTCAGACACAAACCTTGAACAGTCACACAACAGGGCGCTCCGCCACCTTATTGCCCCCGGAATGGGAACGATTGGAATAATAAAGGATGGGGCAGTGGATGTATATTACAATGACAGCCAGGGCGAGTGGGTACTCGATGAAAGGTCCCGCTTTATGATCCCTGAGAAAAACCAGGGACTTCTTGCCATGGGAATGGGCACCATCGGGGTGGTACAAAACGGAAGTATCTATTTCTACCGGCTGGGGCCGGATGACCAGTGGGAGGCCATAAACACCTATACATTTGAACTGCCTGAGCGCTACGACAGGTTGGTAGCAATGAAAATGCCCTGGGAGATGGGCGTGGTGGGCATAGAAAATGACGGCATACTGGAGTTTTACTACCACGACAGCTCGCGATGGCACAGGGATACAACCGCAAACTTCAAGATCCCCCCGGGCATAGACGGCTACTACCTGATGGGAGATATGACCATTGTAATCACCGATAAAAACAAGTTGGGACTGTATTACCTGGGGCCTGAAGATGGCTGGGACTTCATGGACTATGATGAGTTTGTGCTGCTGCTGCCAGAGGAGTTTGAAGGAATACTGCCGCTTGATCACCGCCAGATAGCCGTGCTGCACAACGGCAGGCTAAGGTTCTTTTTCCTGGACATAAATAATGATCGCTGGGTGGCGCTAAGGGATCTAGACTTTATGATGCCATACTAGGGATGGCTAGACCTCGAACTGCCTTTCCCGGTAAGCCCCGTTCTCGGCAAGTGCCTCTGAAAGGAAAGATGCCGTATATCCCTTATCCGAAACGGCCACCTCCTCTGGAGTGCCCTGGGAAACAATCTCCCCTCCCCTGCTGCCGCCTTCGGGACCCATGTCAACAATGTGGTCGGCAACCTTGATCACATCCATGTTGTGCTCTATTATCAGCACGGTATTGCCCCTGTCGACAAGCCTTTTGACCACCTCCATAAGCACCCTTACATCCTCAAAGTGGAGGCCGGTGGTGGGTTCGTCAAGTATATAAAGTGTTTTGCCTGTGTCCCTGCGGGAGAGCTCTGCGGCGAGTTTCACCCTCTGTGCCTCACCCCCCGAGAGGGTGGTGCTGCTCTGGCCAAGGGTAATATAGCCAAGACCAACGCTTTCCAGTGTCCTGAGCCGGCCCACGACCGAAGGGATGTTCTCAAAAAACTCTATCGCCTGGCTTATGCTCATATCCAGCACGTCATTGATACTCTTGCCCTTGTACCTTACCTCCAGGGTCTCGCGGTTATATCTTTTACCCTGGCAGGTTTCACAGTGCACGTGCACATCGGGCAGAAAGTTCATCTCTATGACCCTTACACCCCCACCCTGGCAGGTCTCACAACGGCCTCCTTTTACATTGAATGAGAAGCGGCCCGGCTTGTAGCCCCTGACCTGTGATTCCGGCAGTGCTGCGTAAAGCTTTCGTATCTCGTCAAAAACCTTTGTATAGGTTGCCGGGTTAGAGCGGGGTGTCCTGCCTATGGGCGACTGGTCAACCTCTATTACCTTGTCCAGGTTCTCAACACCCTCTATATCACTGTAAGGAAGCGGCTGTATCTCAGCACGGTGCAGGCGGGATGCCAGTACCGGGTAGAGAGTTTCATTGATGATCGAGGACTTGCCGCTACCCGACACGCCAGTAACGCATACCAGCTTGCCAAGTGGAAGTTCAAGGTCAACATCCTTAAGGTTGTTACCCTTTGCTCCCTTAAGCACCAGCTTACTGCCGCTGCCAACCCGCCGTTTTATCGGCACCGGCACCTCTCTTCTGCCCCGGAGGTATTCTGCGGTTACAGAGTTTTGCTGCATCAGTTCCAGCGGAGTTCCGGTAGCCACCACATTACCACCCATTGAGCCCGCACCGGGCCCCATATCGATTAAATGATCTGCAGCAAGTATCATGTCCCTGTCATGCTCCACCACAATAACTGAGTTGCCTATGTCCCGAAGTTCCTTCAGGGCCCGGATAAGCCGGTTGTTATCCCTCTGGTGCAGCCCGATGCTGGGTTCGTCAAGGATATAAAGCACACCGGTGAGCTGCGAACCAATCTGGGTGGCCAGGCGGATTCTCTGGCTCTCCCCTCCCGACAGGCTTTTTGCAGGGCGGTCCAGTGACAGGTAATCCAACCCAACATCAAGAAGGAAGCTCAGCCTAAGGCTAAGCTCACGTATTATCTCAGATGCTATTCTGCGGTCCCGCTCGACCAGGTTGTTTTCCAGCCCGAGCATGCTCTCCTTTAGCTGCATCAGGTCCATATTGGCGTACTGGGCGATGTTCCTGCCGTCAACAAGAAAGTGCAGGGCCTCACGGTTTAGTCGCATACCCTGGCACCCGGGGCAGGGCTTCTGGTGCATGAAGCCGGATGCCCACCGGCGCAGGGCACCTGAACCCCCATCCTCATACTGGTTCTTAATGAAGTTGACTATCCCCTCAAAGTTGAGGGTGTAGGTACTGGTTACTCCAAGATTGCTGTGCTTTACCTTGAATACCTCGTCCGAACCATAAAGAATGGTGTTTAAGGCCTCTTCGCTGAGGTCTTCAACGGGAGTATCAAGGTCAAATCCGTACTTCAGGCCGATAGCCTCAAGCTGTCCCGTAACCCATGCACTACGGGATTTGGCAATGGGTGCAATGCCACCCTGGCGGATGGAGAGTTTGGGGTTAGGGATGATCCTGGACTGGTCCATCTCACTGACCACACCAAGGCCGTTACAACGCTGGCAGGCACCGTAAGGTGAGTTAAATGAAAAGGTGTTGGGCTCCGGATCCTTGTAGGCCACTCCTGAATCTGGGCACATCAGGTTGCGGCTGAAGTGAGACACCTCTCCCCCCTCCTCGTCGATCACCATTACCATTCCCTTTCCGTACTTCAGGGCTGTCCTAAGGGATCCGGCAAGCTGTTTTTCACTGTTACGGGCGATGATAATCCTGTCTATTACCGTCTCAATATCGTGTACCTTGTACCTGTCGACCTTCATGCCCGGGGCAAGCTCCATCATCTCACCGTCAACCCTTACCCTTAAGAAGCCCTGCTTGCGCACCTGTTCGAAGAGTTCGCGGTAATGGCCCTTGCGGCCCTTTACCAGGGGTGCAAGTATCAGCACCTTGCGGCCCTCGAACCGGCTCATCATAAGGTCAAGGATCTTCTCCTCCGTATAACGCACCATCTCCCTGCCGGTGACATAGGAGTGCGCCCTGCCAATCCTTGCGAAAAGCAGCCGTAAAAAATCGTATATCTCGGTAATGGTACCGACGGTTGAACGGGGGTTCTTGCCGGAGGATTTCTGTTCAATGCTAATTACAGGGCTAAGGCCGGTGATCTTGTCAACGTCGGGACGTTCCAGCGAGCCCAAAAACTGCCTTGCATAGGAGGCGAAGGTCTCTATATACCTTCTCTGGCCCTCGGCATATATGGTATCGAAGGCAAGGGATGACTTTCCGCTGCCGCTCAACCCGGTTATTACGGTAAGCCTGTTGCGGGGTATCACCACGTCTATGTCCTTCAGGTTATGCTCCCTGGCCCCCAGTACATGAAGGTTCTCGGTGTATGTAATCGTATCGGTTTGAGCCATTGTAAAAAAACAATCTGCAAAGTTACTGCTATTTTATCAATCTTTAAAGCAAGCTTTATTTGGGCGGCCATCTTATTTTGTTAATTTTGGCTATTGATATTAACCCCGCACCGCAAACACAACCAGAAGGCTAATGAAAGGCATAATACTTGCCGGTGGTTCCGGAACCAGGCTCTACCCCATCACCCTTGCCATGAGCAAGCAGCTGATGCCGGTATACGACAAACCGATGATCTATTACCCCCTCTCGGTACTGATGATGGCAGGCATAAAAGATATACTGGTGATCTCAACACCGCAGGACCTGCCCCACTTTCAAAGGTTACTTGGTGACGGCAGCCGCATAGGGTGCAGCTTCAGTTATGCTGAGCAGGACCAGCCCAGGGGAATTGCCGAGGCCTTTATCATTGGCGGGGAGTTCATCGGTTCAGATAAGGCGGCACTTATACTGGGAGACAATATATTT
>PWNY01000109.1 GCA_003557805.1 Bacteroidales bacterium
GATAATCACACTTATATATAACATGCGACAGTTTCCTGTATTTGCTCATGTTACAAATATAGGCATAGCCGACAGAACATTACCACCGTCAAA
The DNA here is from genome assembly GCA_003557805.1 of Bacteroidales bacterium. Taxonomy (GTDB): domain Bacteria; phylum Bacteroidota; class Bacteroidia; order Bacteroidales; family UBA7960; genus PUPG01. The sequence continues at coordinate 94 of PWNY01000109.1, forward strand.
GACGGTGGATTTTTAATTTACATTAAAAACCCTCTCTTTGATGCATATTTGATTTATCAGCTCAAATTTAGTTTAATTCCAGAACTGCCAGGTCAGGTCTTGACTGCTTCAGCTTTTTATTCATATTTTAATAGCAAGTATTTTACCTGACAAAAATAAAAACGCGCATCTGTCATATATACAAGCAGATACGCGTTTTTGTAAGTCGGGGTGAGAAGACTCGAACTTCCGACCCCTTGCACCCCATGCAAGTGCGCTAGCCAACTGCGCCACACCCCGAATTAGCGATGCAAAAGTAATACTTTTGCTATAAGCTGCAAAAATTATTTTGCCACTATACTTTTCCGGCATTCCATTCATTATCGGGAACTCCCTGGTCATAAGAGAGTTTCCTTGCAAGCACAAAAAAGTAATCTGAAAGCCTGTTGAAGAACCTTATAATTACATCTTCCACACCTTCCGCCTCATTAAGTTGTGTTATTATCCTTTCAGCCCTCCTGCAAACAGTGCGGCATACATGAGCCAGACTTGCAGACTGCTGTCCACCCGGTATTATAAATTTACTCAGCTCGGGCAAATGGGTGTTCATATCATCAATCTCCCTTTCGATCATAATAATATCTTCTTCGCCCAGGTAGGGAAGGAATTCAGGTTTACAACCCTTGTCACACGCCAAAATGGATTCGGCAGTAAAAACCCTGTCCTGGATCTCTTTTAAAAAAACCCGGTAATGGTCATCTATATCCTGATCCCTTAATAGTCCTATGAAGGCATTCAACTCATCAGCAGTGCCGTATGCTTCAATCTTCAAGTGGTGCTTGGGTACCCTCCTGCCTCCCAGCAGTGAGGTTGTACCGGAATCCCCGGTTTTGGTATATATCTTCCACTCGCTCATACTTTCAATTTTATAATCACCTGTTAATCTGCCAGCCCTGCTAATATAACTATTAACAAATAACACCCATGCTTTCAGCAATAGATTAAACCAGCTTGCCAGCCATCTTGTTTACTCTGTGTTAGAAGTTGGAAAAGCAGTCCCGGAATTATCCGGCATTTGTGGTGTGGTTCTCCATGGTTACCACATTTTCATTGACCACATCTGACTCTACCTGACCGTCACGCAAACGTATTATCCTGTGTGCATGTAAAGCAATATCCTCTTCATGTGTAACAAGTATGATAGTGTTCCCGGCAGTATGAATATCCTGCAGAAGGCCCATTATCTCAATCGAGGTTTTGGAGTCAAGGTTACCTGTCGGCTCATCTGCCAGTATTATCGATGGGTTGCATACCAGTGCGCGAGCCATTGCAACCCTCTGACGCTGCCCGCCGGACAACTCATTAGGCCTGTGATGCGTCCTGTCGGAAAGACCAACCATATCCAGCACCTCAAGAGCCCTTTCCCTTCTGGCCTGCTTGGTCTGCCCGCCATAAATCAGTGGCAGGGCAACATTGTCAAGGGCAGTGCTTCTAGGTAAAAGGTTAAATGTCTGAAAAACGAAACCAATCTCCCTGTTGCGTATATCAGCAAGTTCGTTGTCGCTCAACTTGCTAACATCCTTGCTGTTAAGGTAGTAGCTCCCGCTTGTCGGGGTATCCAAACAACCAAGAACATTCATCAGGGTAGATTTTCCGGAACCGGAAGGTCCCATCAGGGCTACATATTCATTTTTCTTTATTGTAAGAGATACACTCCTGAGGGCACGAACTATTTCATGGCCGACCTTGTAATTCTTACTTAATGACTCAATCCTAATGGTTTCTGCAGACATAATTAGAGAGTTAGCATGTTAAAAACAAACACAGCAAAGTTAAACATTTTATTATTTCACTTAACGGTAAGTGACCCCCTATACCTTTATACAATACAGGCTGCTGTTAAAGAACAGGCAGCCTGTACATTACCGAAACAGAATCTAGTTAATCTTATTCACGGACCTTTATAGTACATCCAATAGCCCTGGTAAAGTCCGGATTGGGCCTTTCTCCTTCCAAAAGAGCATTAATAGCGTTTGCAAGGTACCTCTCCTCGACAGCTGAAGCATCACGGTAGTTATCATCAATTGCACCTATGTATGCAACAACAAACTGGCCGTCAACCTTTTCCAAAAGATAAACGTGTGGAGTCCTGGTTGCTCCATATTCAGGGAATACAGTCTGGTCAGCATCCAGCAAGTAAGCAAACGGGAAGTTTTTCTCCTCTGCCCTTTCGATCATTTTAGTGTATGAGTCGGCAGGTACAACGATTGAGTCGTTTGGGTTTACAGCCACAAGCGGAAATCCCTTTGGTGCAAACTCATTATGAAGCTCAATCATCCTGTCCTCATATGCAACAACATATGGGCAGTGATTACAGGAGAAAATCAGAATTATTCCCTCTGCGTCATGGTAATCCGACATGGACACATAATTTCCGTCAACATTAAGCAATCTAAAATCACTTTCTACGTCACCAACCTGATATCCCTGCGCAAACATGCCTGTTGCAAACAGGCCCAGGATAAATGTCAAAAACAGTTTTTTCATCGTCTTTAGATTTGGTTTGTAAATAGTTTGGTTTTAAAGTAATGGTAATATAATCTCCTCAAGCTCCTCATATTTGAATTCCCTTTCGTAAAAACCACGGAATGAATCAGAGTATATAACGGTTGCCGGTATTGCACCGCTCCACTCCTCACTTACTATCGGTATCCAACGGTTTGCATTCGGTTCATCCAGAAGTATTACCTCGCTCTGGATATTGTGCTGTTCTACAAACGGGATAACCCTGCTCTCCATCTGGTTTGGAAAGTCAAGGCTTACCAGAAGTACTTTTACCTTCTGGTCACGATACCTTTCATACAGCTCTTCAAATGCAGGTATCTCCCTTACGCAGGGGGCGCACCAGGTAGCCCAGAAATTAATCACATAAATAGTATCATTCTCATAATCAAGCCTTGGCGCAAATGTATCAAAGTCAACAATTGGTATCTCGCCTGTACCATTATTTGCATTTAGGGAAAAAGTGACCGAAACAGTTAAAATCAGAATAATCAAAAGAGTCTTCATATCAATACTCCTGTATTTTCAGTCCAACAACATATTTATGGTTTAGACCACCATACATATATACCGGAATCAATCATAAATTTAATTCATTTTAAATAATTCAAAAAGACTTAATTGTAAAAATTAACATTACTTTAAAATAAACGTTTTAAAACTGTCAATGTTTACAACATCATTATTTTTTGCATTTATTATATTTATTTAGGAAGTTTGCTTTTATCTTTACATCAACACAATCCCTTTAAGAAATGCTTTTTCGTTTCCTGGTTGCCCTACTATTTTTTCTGCTTTCCATATCAGGTTACGGCTCAACAATCCGGACAGACAGCCTGTTAGGTGTGATAAATGAACATAGCATTGATCATAACAGCCGCATGCATGCAAAAGTATTGCTGGCAACCGGGTTTATACCTGCTGATATGGATACTGCAAGGGTTTTACTGGAACAAAGCAGCGCACTGGCCGGAGCGGTGCATCTCCCCGTTGAAAGAAGCGCATGGCTTAACCTTTCAGGGAACTATAACTGGTATTCAGGTAACAGGGACAGTGCAATTGTAAATTATGCAATAACCTACAGAATGCAGCATCCTGATATAACTGACAGACGGGCTGCTGCTGCGGTGAATCTGGCGGCCCTGTATAGCTTTAAGGGGCTTGCTGACAGTGCAATGTATTATTATGATTCAGCCAAAGAACTTTTTGAAATTATCGGTGATCAAGCAGGCAAGGCGCATGTAAGTTTTTCTCTTGGTGTATTTTACAACCGCAGGGACCATTATGAACTGGCTCTCAGGAATTTTCTAGAGGCCATTTCATTCCAGGAAGAGGCAAAAGACACATTCGGCCTGGCATATATCAACAATTCAATTGGCACTGTATATTCTGCACTTCAGGATAATGAAAAAGCTCTCTCCCATTACCTTGAAGGGATAAAGATGGCCGAGACCCAGGAAAACCACCCCATCATGCCTTCCCTGTACAACAATATAACTGTTTTGTATACGACAAGGTTTGATGATTATGATAAGGCCAAAGAGTATGGTGAAAAGGGCATTGCCCTTGCAGAGGCAGCAGGCAATTATTCAATTCTTCTAAGCCTGTACCATAATTTCGGGATACTGTACAATCAAAAAGGGCAATACAATGAATCCCTGCACTGGCACGAGAAAGCCAGGGAGCTTGAAGACAAGGGGGTTGACAAAACAAGTATTGCCGGAGGCCTGGTAAATATGGCAAGAACATACATTAATCTTGACGATCTTGATATGGCCAGTGATAAGCTTTTAAGCGCACTGGAGATTGCAGGACCAGTCGAAGCCAACAAATGGCTCCAGCTTGCAAACCAGGAGCTCTTCAAAATAGACAGTATACGGGGAAACTACCTAGGAGCTATTTACCACCTCCAGGAATCAATACGTTACAGGGATACGATTTGGCAAAAAGAGAGAGCAGACAAAATGGCCGAGCTGGAAATAATCTACGAGACCGAAAAGCGCGATTCAGAAAACATAATGCTTATCCAGGCCAATCAGCTCAAGGAACAGGTTATTTCAAACCAGCGCAGATTCATGGTGGTGACCCTGTCTGCATCGGTTGTATTCGTAACATTACTTATAATTGTTATCGTATCAAAACAGAGATTAAAAAAGAGCAACAGGGAGCTTCTTGATCTTCATGCAAAGCTTACTGAGCTAAGTAACACCAAGGACAAGTTCTTCTCAATTATATCCCACGACCTCAGAGGCCCTTTCAATGCACTTCTTGGCATGATCAATATATTATCGGAAAGCTATGAAGGTATGGACGATGAGAAGAAGCAACGTATGATATCCGAGATCCAGAAGGCAGGACAGGAGGCCTATACCCTTACTGACAATCTTCTGGAATGGGCCAAGGTGCAAAGGGGGATGATCATCAACAAAGCTGAAGCTGTTGATATTCATGCAAGCATTGAGAAAACATTGACCCTGCTCAGGTTCAATATAGACAGTAAAAACCACACTGTGGAGAATAAAACTGCACCCGGGGAGTTTATAGCCTGGGTAAGCCCCAATATTTTGACTTCCATACTGATAAACCTGCTTAACAACGCTATTAAGTTCACCCCAAAGGGAGGGCTCATAACAGTTTTTGCCAGCCATGAAAATGACCTGGTGAAGATATGTGTTCAGGACAACGGAACAGGAATACCGCCAGACAAACTAGACCAGCTGTTCGACCTGGGAAGTGATTACCGCCGCATCGGAACAGAGAATGAAGGAGGTACCGGCCTGGGCTTAATAACCGTAAAAGAGTTTATAAACCTTATAGGCGGTAAAATATATGCGGAAAGCACGGAAGGTTATGGATCAACCTTCTGTTTCACTGTTCCTGCAAACAATACAAAGCAAACCTGATACACTTTTACCTTGCATAGGTCACCGCCCGGGTTTCCCTGATAACCGTGATCTTAATCTGTCCAGGATATGTCATCTCGGTCTGTATCTTCTTGCTAAGATCCTGGGATATCTGTTCGGCTTCCGCATCTGTTATTTTTTCACTGCCAACAATTACCCTGAGCTCCCGGCCAGCCTGTATTGCATATGTCTTGACCACGCCTGGATATGACAATGCCAGCTCTTCAAGGTCATTCAGCCTTTTTATATAGGACTCAACTACCTCTCTCCTGGCTCCCGGGCGCGCCCCCGATATAGCATCACACACCTGAATAATAGGAGATATTAAACTGGACATTTCAACCTCATCATGATGCGAGCCTATGGCGTTGCAAACCTCCGGCTTTTCCTTGTATTTTTCAGCCAGTTTCATACCAAGCACTGCATGGGGAAGTTCAGACTCATTGTCAGGCACCTTGCCAATATCATGCAACAGGGCAGCCCTTTTCGCGATCTTTGGGTTTAACCCGAGCTCTGCAGCCATTGTGGCAGCAAGGTTTGCAACCTCCTTTGAATGCTGCAGCAGGTTTTGTCCATAAGAAGAACGATACTTCATCTTGCCGACAAGCCTGAGCAGCTCATGATGCATCCCATGTATACCAAGGTCTATAGCCGTGCGCTTACCTATTTCAATAATTTCCTGGTCGATCTGTTTTTGCGTCTTTGAGACGACCTCCTCTATCCTTGCTGGGTGTATCCTGCCGTCAGTGACCAGCTTGTGAAGGGACAACCTGGCAATTTCACGCCTTACCGGGTCGAAACCGCTGAGTATTATAGCCTCAGGGGTGTCATCAACGATTATCTCAACTCCGGTTGCTGCTTCCAGTGCACGAATGTTCCTCCCTTCCCTGCCGATAATCCGTCCCTTTATCTCATCATTCTCAATAGGGAAGACTGAAACGGAATTCTCAATTGCAACCTCTGTAGCAGTTCTCTGAAGCGACTGTACAACAAGTTTTTTTGCTTCTGTATTGGCAGTCAGTTTGGCCTCGTCCATTATCTCCTTTATGTAGGACTGGGCATCAGACTGGGCTTCCACCTTAAGGGCCTCCAGGAGTTGTTGCCTGGCCTCCTGGGCAGACATACCGCTTATTGCCTCAAGCTGTTCCAGTTGCTGCTTGTAGCTTTTATCAAGATCAGCCTGTTTTTTGTTTAGTATCTCCAGCTGTGCGTTAAGATTATCCCTTATGGTATTTACTTCGTTCTGTTTCCTCTGAAGGTCCTCCATTTTCTGTGAAAAACCTGCCTCCCTCTGTTTCAGCCTGTTCTCAGCAGCAGATAGCTTCTGTGTTCCTTCAGAAACATATTTTTCATGTTCTTCCTTCAGCTGCAGGAATTTCTCCTTTGCCTGAAGTATTTTCTCCTTTTTCATCACCTCGGCTTCAGCTGTAGCCTCCTTAAGGATATGCTGACTCTTTCGGATTATGGCTTTGCGCATAATGGTCCCTGCAATAAACACTCCCAGACCAAGAGCCGCAACTGCTACCACAATCATGGTGATTATACTTACGGTCGATAGCAATATCATATTTAAGTTCATTTAATGTTTATAAAAAAAGCCCGCATTAAATTCAATGAGGTTTTATGAAACCCCTTGTATACATGGTTAGGGGGTTAGGATTTTTCGAACGTCCACTGCCCCTTTCGGGGATACTGCCGGTAAACCGGCAGTATTGAGGCCTGTTCTAGAAATCCCAAAACTTACCCTAAATTTTAGTAATGTTGAGTTTCAAAAACGTGCATTTGAATAAATGCGGGCTATATCGAAATATTTTTCAAAGAACGATTTGTCTTACTCTTCCAGACTGCTATTCAACAATTTTTCAACTTCTTTCAGTTTACCGGTCAGCTCATCCTGTTTACCGGCTGTACCTTCTAAACGTAAATATTCAACTGCAAATTGCAGGCTGACCATTGCCAATAGGTCCTGTTTGTCCCTGAATGCAAAATTTTTTGCATATTCCTTCAATTTATCGTTGACCAGTGTTGCCGATCTCCTAAAGACCTCCTCCTCTGCTTCGCTGCTAACGGTAAGCCTGTAAGGTCGTTCTGCAATTATTACTGATATCAGTTGATCCCTCATGAACTATTGTGCCTGTCTGTTTATAAGCACTGTTGTTTTTTCGATTTCCCGCAAAAGTTCTTCTATCTTTTGCTTTGCCCTGGATGATCCCGCCTCCCCCAGCGATTTGACTGTTTCTGTAAGGGTCAGCTCCTTTTCCAGCTTTGCGATGCGCTGTTCAGCCCGAATCAGCTCTGCCTGGATCTCGCTTTTCTCCTCCTCAAGGCTCTCAAGCCTTTCTCTCAGCTGTTTGTTGAGGGCAGCTAGTTTTTTAGCCTTGTTTTCTATACCCTCAACAATCAGTATGATATCATCCATAGCATACAGGGCATTACATGCCGTTGCAAAATTAGAATTATTTATATCAAATATACGAATTTTTTATTCTGAAAAAAACATATTTACTGGTCTGCCAGAAACCTTTCAGCCTCAATGGCAGCCATGCATCCTGTGCCTGCCGCTGTCACCGCCTGGCGGTAAACATGGTCCTGAACATCACCGGCTGCAAACACCCCCGGCACACTCGTTCTGACCGTTCCGGGTTTTGTGATCAGGTAGCCGTTTTCATCCATTTCAAGCTTGCCCCTGAATATATCGCTGTTTGGTGTATGCCCGATAGCGACAAAAAAACCTTCAATATCCAGACGCTTAACCTCGCCGGTCTTCACATTTTCAATCAGAACACCGTTAACGGTCTTATCGCCAACTATCTCCTTAGGTATGTGATTCCAAACGATCTCAATGTTCTCACCCTTCATTACCCTGTGCTGCATCGCCTTTGAGGCCCTAAGCTCATCCCTGCGGTGAATAAGGTAAACCTTTTTGCAAAGTTTTGAAAGGTAAGAGGCCTCCTCACATGCAGTGTCACCACCACCAACCACGGCAACTGTCTGCCCCCTGTAAAAAAAGCCGTCACAGGTTGCGCATGCCGATACTCCAAAACCGTTGAACTTTTGTTCGGATTCCAGACCCAGCCATTTGGCAGAGGCACCAGTAGCGATAATGAGTGTTTCGGCAAGTATCTCCTTTTTATCATCGATAGTGACCCTGAAGGGTCTTTGAGACAGGTCAACATCAGTAGCAATACCAAAACGCACGTCCGTACCAAACCTTTCGGCCTGCTTCTGAAAGTCGTTCATCATATCAGGACCCTTCACACCTTCCGGATAACCCGGATAGTTTTCAACATCAGTGGTGATAGTTAACTGTCCGCCTGGCTGCAGACCCTGGTAAAGCAAGGGGTGCAGGTCAGCCCTGGCTGCATAGATTGCAGCAGTATAGCCCGCAGGGCCGCTGCCCA
>PWNY01000010.1 GCA_003557805.1 Bacteroidales bacterium
CGGGATCTCATCCAACATACACGTTGTGCTGCACCGACCATGGACCCTCCTTACCTACATGTTCCTTCATATTGAGTTTTTCCACATATTGTTCAATATGATCGTACTGTATGTTGGCGGTCGACTCTTCAGTGATTTTATCGGCCCTGACAGGCTCACGGCTACTTATATTTTGGGTGGTCTTGCAGGGGCCATCTTCTATATTGCCGCTTTTAATATTTTTCCTGTATTTGAGGATGTGGTAGCCTTTGCACTGGCAATTGGTGCTTCAGCATCCGTACTGGCAATTTTTATCTCGATTGCGGTATTCATGCCCGATTACAAACTGCCGTTACTGCTTCTTGGACGCATTCGCCTTAAGTACATCGCCATATTTTTCGTAGTACTGGACATTATAAGTATAGACAAGGGAAATCCCGGAGGCCATATTGCACATCTTGGAGGGGCATTGTGGGGTTACATTTATGCGCGGCTGCTTAAATCAGGCAGGGATCCCGCCCTGGTCACCGGGTTCTACATTGAAAAGTTTTTCAGGTTATTTCGTAAAAAGCCCCGGCTAAGGGTGGAATACACAAGCAAAAGGCCGGAAAGCGATGAGGAGTATAACCGCCGGCGTGCTGATTACCAAAAGAGGATTGACAGTATACTGGACAAGATATCCAGGAGCGGATACGACAGCCTGACCAGTGAAGAAAAAGAGATACTGTTCAGGATGAACGACAAATAGAGCTTAATCAAGGAACAAGGCTTTTGCAATGCAGTTTAGCTTAAGATCGGACTTCTCCCCCACCGGCGACCAGCCAGAGGCTATATCCCAGCTTTCGGAGGGTATAAAACAAGATCTGCCGTTTCAGACACTTCTCGGGGTTACAGGATCGGGCAAAACATTTACAATAGCAAATGTCATACAGGAGGTTCAAAGGCCAACCCTTGTGCTCAGCCATAACAAAACACTGGCTGCACAGCTTTACGGTGAGTTCAGGCACTTCTTTCCGGAAAATGCCGTCGAGTATTTTGTTTCCTATTACGACTATTACCAGCCTGAAGCATACATACCGACAACAAATACATATATTGAAAAGGATCTGTCGATAAACGATGAGATCGAAAAGCTACGCCTGAGTACCACTAGCGCCCTTTTGTCGGGCAGGCGTGACATTATAGTAGTGAGTTCGGTTTCATGTATATACGGAATAGGGAACCCGGAAGATTTTGAAAAAAATACCATCCATCTGGAAAGAGGATTGGTGATCAGCCGCAACAGGCTGCTGCATATGCTTGTCGGAAGCCTGTACAGCCGGACCACAGCGGAATTCAGCAGGGGAAACTTCAGGGTCAGGGGGGATACAGTCGATGTATTCCCTGCCTACGCCGATAAGGCCTGCCGCATAACATTCTGGGGTGACGAAATTGAGGCCATAGAGTTCTTTGACCCTGGGTCGGGAAGGAAAGTTGAAGACCTTAACCGGATAACCATATATCCGGCCAATATTTTTGTCACTTCACCCGACCGTATGAAAAAGGCTCTCCGTGAAATACAGGATGACCTGACGGAGCAGGCAGCTTTTTTGAGGGAAAACGGCAAACATCTTGAGGCAAAAAGACTTGAGGACAGGGTAAATTACGACCTTGAAATGATAAGGGAGCTGGGTTACTGCTCTGGCATAGAGAATTACTCACGCTATTTTGACGGGCGGAATCCAGGGTCAAGGCCCTTCTGCCTTTTGGACTACTTCCCTGATGATTACCTTATGGTAATTGACGAGAGCCATGTGACCGTTTCTCAGGTTCAGGCCATGTACGGTGGTGATTTCTCCAGGAAGAAAAACCTGGTAGAGTATGGTTTCCGGCTTCCTGCCGCACTGGATAACCGGCCTTTAAAATTTGATGAGTTTGAACAACTTATAAACCAGGTAATATTTGTCAGTGCAACCCCTGCCGACTATGAGCTCAGCCGGAGTGAAGGCGTGGTTGTCGAACAGCTGATCCGCCCCACCGGGCTCCTTGAACCTCCCATAGAGGTCAGGCCAAGCCGCAACCAGATAGATGATCTTTTGGAAGAGATTCGCATTTGTACGGATAAGGGTGAACGTGTTCTGGTAACTACCCTTACTAAGAGGATGACGGAGGAGCTTGCAAAATATCTTTTGAATGCAGGCATTAAATGCAAATATATACACTCCGATATTGACACCCTTGAAAGGGTTGAAATACTCCGGGACCTGAGGCTCGGAAACTTCGATGTTCTGGTTGGGGTAAACCTGCTACGAGAAGGTCTTGACCTTCCGGAGGTATCGCTTGTTGCCATCCTGGATGCAGATAATGAGGGCTTTCTGAGGTCTGAACGGTCACTTATTCAGACAGCCGGAAGGGCAGCTAGGAACATCAATTCAAAGGTTATTATGTATGCAGACAATATCACCCGCTCAATGCAGGCTGCAATTGATGAAACAGAAAGAAAGCGGGAAAAGCAGATCGATTACAATAAAGAGCACAATATAACCCCTGCCCAGATAATGAAGTCTGTTGAGGCAATTCACGGGCAGACCTCTGTGGCAGACAGTCATAAAAAAACAGAGGCCTATTCTGGTCAGGCCAAGGCCGGTATCGCATCCGACCCAGTGATCCAGTACATGAACAGGGAGCAGCTTAAAAAAGCCATAAACCAGAGCAAAAGACAGATGGAAAAGGCCGCCATGGAGCTAGATTTCCTTGAGGCTGCAAAATACAGGGATGATATGCGGGAGCTTGAAAAATTGTTCAGAAAAAAATTTTTATAATGGACATCTATACTCTTCTTAATGTTAATGGTACAGACCCTGTACCACTTTTTGAGCCGGAACCGGGGCCGGATAATACCGTGGTGCTCGACCTCTCGGTCACAAACAGGGAACTTCACGCCATCCGTATCGAAGAGCAGGGTGTTATGTATGAATACATAAAGGGAAAAATGAAGGTCCTGGGTGCCCTTTACGGCTTTGGAGGTTATCTGGAGGACAGGGCCCTATATCACCGTAGCCCGCTTTTCAGGGATAATAAAGGCATGGTAAGGAGCATACACCTGGGTGTTGATATCTGGGCAGCAGCAGATACACAGATCAGGTTGCCACTTGACGGCAAAATACACAGCTTCCGGGATAATGACAATTACGGTGATTACGGCCCCACCCTGGTATTCGAACATGAGATTGCGGGACAAACGTTTTATACCCTCTACGGGCACCTTACCAGATCCTCAATTAAGTCAGCAAGCGCAGGCATGCACCTAAAAGCCGGAAGTACACTGGGAAGTATTGGCCATAGCTTTGAAAACGGTGACTGGCCCCCTCACCTGCATTTTCAGCTGATAAGCGATATGGCCGGAATGGAGGGGGATTTCCCGGGTGTTTGTATCAGGGATGAAACCGGCAAGTACAGCCAGGTATGCCCCGACCCCTCATTCTTCTTCAGAAGACTGTCAATGCCGCAAAAGCAATAGAAACAATTCTTTTTCATTTTTTGGATTAAATGTATAATAGATTAATTTTGCCTGATAATTGAGTTAAACCAACCTTTTGTTCGTTATGGATATCTTTACTAAAGCCACTGCCAAAATGGGGCCGTTGGGTCAGTATGCCAGCCAGGTCCACGGGTATTTTACATTTCCAAAACTGGAGGGCGAAATATCAAACAGAATGAAGTTCCAGGGGAAGGAGAAGCTGGTGTGGAGTTTGAATAATTACCTCGGGCTGGCTAATCACCCTGAAGTGAGAAAGGCCGATACAGATGCAGCCCGTGATTATGGACTGGCCCTTCCAATGGGCGCCAGGATGATGTCAGGACAGAGTGATTTGCATGAACAACTTGAAAGTGAACTTGCCTCTTTTGTCGGGAAAGAGTCTGCATACCTTCTGAATTACGGTTACCAGGGAATGGTCTCAATAATCGACTCCTTGCTCGAGAGGCGGGATGTGGTGGTTTATGACTCGGAGTCTCATGCATGCATCATTGACGGACTGAGGATGCATATCGGAAAACGTTTCGTATATCCGCATAACGACATGGACAGCCTTCGCAAGCAGCTGTCAAGGGCCTCAAGTCTGGCAAAGAAGACGGGGGGTGGCGTTCTCGTGATTACCGAAGGTGTATTTGGAATGTCCGGTGACCTGGGTAAACTTGACGAGATCGCTGAGATGAAAAAGGAGTTCAACTTCCGCCTTCTGGTCGATGATGCACACGGTATTGGCATTATGGGGGAAAATGGTGCAGGCGCAGGAGAACACTTTGGCGTTCAGGATGCAATAGACGTTTACTTCGGTACATTCGCAAAGGCATTCGCCTCAATTGGGGCCTTCGTTGCAGGTCCAAAAGAGGTTATTACTTACCTGATGTACAATATGCGAAGCCAGATATATGCCAAATCACTTCCAATGCCTTTGGTTGTGGGCGGCCTTAAAAGGCTTGAACTGATTCGGACAAAGCCCGAGCTGCGCGAAAAGCTCTGGAAAATTGCTACATCTCTCCAAAAGGGACTAAGGGACCGGGGGTTTAATATCGGGAACACACAGTCACCGGTAACTCCCGTGGTACTCAGCGGGGATACACCGGAAGGGACTAACCTTACACATGACCTCAGGGAAAACTTCAATATATTCTGCTCGGTAGTTGCATATCCGGTTATACCAAAGGGTATGATAATATTGCGCCTTATACCAACAGCAGTGCACACCCTGGAGGATGTTGAATATACTCTTGATGCATTCTCAAAGGTCAAGGATAAGCTTGACAGGGGCGAATATGCAACCGGAAAAATAGTAGACGTACTGTAATACTATTTACCCGGCTGCTCAATAAGGCGCCTGGCAGACTGCGAGCCTGCTATCTTATCGGCAATATTCTTAAGCATTACCTTTTCGCCTAGCCTGAAGGGTTTAGCGTTTTTCAGGGCATGGCCGGTAAAGCTGATTGAAATATTACCGTACTTTTTATTATCAACACTTAAGGGTGCCCTGTACATACATTCGGTGTCCCTGTACCCGTGCGATGAGTACTTTGCTTCCAAAAACTCAATTTTAACTCTCATATCGTTACCCCACCTCAATCCTTTCGGTATTATCCTGGCAGCTTTTTTAAACAGCGAAGAGGCTTCAATACCCGGGTCGTTAACGAGCTGCTGTATATCATAAATACACTCTTGCTGCCTTACTTTCTGAACCATGTACGAGGTTAGTTTGTGCATCTTCCTCTCCAGTGTAATGTGACTGGTAATATCGGTGATCACTATAATCGCACCACCGGTTATTTCCCTGATATCCTTAGGGTAACTGATACTGAGCAGCACCCATATTATCTCATCATCTCCCCTGATAAGCTGCATTTCTTCCCGGGCATTTCCCTGCGGGCTTTTGCTTCCAAGCAGCTCCTCAATTTTTGAGGACTCCGAAGCTCCGGGTGCCAATGCCGAGAGTTTTGTGCCGCATATTCTTTTCTCCGGCATCTTCAAAATGTCACAAGCACATTTATTCGCAAATACTATATTACGGGAGGCATCTGTCAGTATCAGTCCCTCATTCATTTCCATGATCAGTTTTTTGAACTTCCCGTTACTCTCCATCATTGCCCTGGCAGTATGATCACTCTTTACTGCAAGCCTGCCCATAAGCTTGTGCAGCTTTTTTTTCATCCTCTTTCTGTATCGAAGATGGTAGAAGAGTGTTGTGAAAACGGCAAGCAATAACAGGATTAGTACTGCCTGCAATACAAGTCCGCTTGGCACTGTAAGGATGGCTGGTGCTGTCATTGATCAGGGTTTTAAATTGGAAAAGCTTATGCCTGGAGGACCTTTTTAGTAAAGCTTTGACCTTTTCACAAGGAATGAAAGCAATATCTTCTCAAAGCCCTCATTTATGTCAGAGGGTATAAAGTCAATTTTGTACTGCATGCATTTAAGTCGCAGTTCCCGGAAATACTCCTCCATCCTGCTGACATATTTTTCCTTCAAGTCGCCCGGGTTTAGCCTGACAGCCTCCCCGGTTTCCATATCCACGAAACGGAATGGCCTTTGCCGGTAATCAAACCCAAGCTCCTTGCTGCCTTCGTAAACATGGAAGAGGATGACTTCGTGCTTGTTATGCTTTAAATGCTGTAAAGCAGAAAAAAGCGAAGCAGGGTCGGCAGTATTGTCGATCATATCGGAAAAGATCACCACAAGTGACCTTTTATGGATCTTTTCGGCAAGCAGGTGTAGCATATCCGCTGTATTGGTTCGCTTCCTGTCTCCCCCGCTGTCCTGCCTGTAAAGATTATCAAGCTGCCCATAGAGCATTTTGTGGTGGACATTGCTGGAACGGGCCTGGGTGTGCAGTTCCGTCTTATCCGATACTATGCTCAGGCCAACCGCATCCCTCTGTTTTCTCAAAAGGTACATAAGGGCTGCTGCACACTCAACTGAGAAGGCCAGTTTTGAAGACCTTCCCTCCTTAACCTTTTTACCCTCAAAATGCATTGAGGAAGAGTTGTCTATAACAATCTGGCATCTCAGATTGGTTTCCTCCTCAAATCTCTTAACGAAAAGTTTCTCGGTGCGGGCATAGAGTTTCCAGTCAATATGCCGCGTGCTTTCACCCGGATTATATATCCTGTGCTCGGCAAATTCCACAGAAAAGCCGTGAAAAGGGCTTTTATGCATGCCCGTAATAAACCCCTCTACAACCTGCCGTGCAAGTAGTTCAAGATTTCCAAATCGCCCCGGAACTTCCGGATCAATTTTCTTTATCAAAAGATTATTGCTTTTTCAAAAAACTATAATAGATTTTCCAGTTTATCGGTCAGCACTGATTTTGGAACAGCACCCACCTGTTTGTCTGCAATTTCTCCATTTTTGAAAAACAGAATGGTAGGGATATTACGGATACCATATTTCATTGCAACTTCAGGATTACTGTCCACATCAAGTTTACCGACAACCACTTTGTCTTTGTATTCATCAGCGATCTCCGACACTATCGGACCAACCATACGGCAGGGGCCGCACCATTCCGCCCAAAAGTCAACAATAACAGGTTTATCGGTCTTAAGTACCTTCTCTTCGAAATTCGAATCAGTTAGCTCTAATGCCATAACAAAGTTTTTGAATGTTTATTTATTGCAAATATATAGGTTTATGTAAAAAACCCGGAACCTACAATTAATTTAAACGGTAATCGATATCATAATGTTTTAACAGCTCCTGTAAAAATCCCACCGGCTCAACTTTCACGGTCCTTGAAACCATCTCAATAGAATAGTTCTCCACCGGATCCATAAGATACACCTTAAGGCGTGAGTTTCCACGGTGTTCGCTGGAGAGGGTTTTTATTCTTTCAACCATTTTTGCGTCAATATCAGCTACAGGCAGGTGAAGTACCAGGTCAGAGTTCACCTTTTCAAGTAAATCACTAAGCAGGCTCATGTTTTTGACCTTAATATCCACCTGGGAAGGATTTCTGCGGTTTGGCTGTATCCTTGCCCTGACCATTACTGTGTTCTGAACCTGGAGAAAGTGTTTTACCTTAAGATAATCCTCAGAAAACAGATATAGCTGAACGGAGTCAGTATAATCCTCTATTGTAAACACTCCGTAGGGATTGCCTGTCTTTGAATACTTGTGGGCCACCTCGGTGATGATCCCTGCGAAGGAAACTTCTTTGTTTCTAAGCTTATACAGCTGCTTCATGTCGCCCACACTGTGTGAGCAGAAGCTTTTTATATGTATTTTGTAATTGTCCAGGGGATGGCCCGATATATACATCCCTGTAACATCCTTCTCTTCTCTGAGCATTTCCAGCTTGCTCCATTGTTCACATTCCGGAAGGTCTGGATCGGGAAAGCTAACTTCACTGGTCTCATCAAACAGGTTCATCTGGGAGGTGTTTTCCCTCAACAGGATATTCTGGGTGTGCCTTATGATCTTGTCTATAAAAATGCTTGCACCATTATCGTCTGAGTGGAAAAACTGCGCCCGGTGAACCCCCTCAAAGCAGTCAAACGCACCTGCCTTGGAAAGCGACTCAAAGACACGTTTGTTAACGCTTCTCAGGTTGATCCTTTTTGCAAAATCAAATATATTCCTGTAAGGTCCGTTCGCTTCCCTTTCGGCAACAATATTCTCAACCGCCCCTTCACCGACTCCCTTTATCGCACCGAGTCCAAAGCGGATCTCTCCCCTGTCGTTGACCACAAAATTAAATGTACTCTCATTTATATCAGGCCCTAGTACAGGTATCTTCTGCCGCTGGCACTCCTCCATTAAGAAGGTGATCTTCTTTATGTCACTGAAGTTATGAGTAAGCACAGCTGCCATATACTCAGCTGCATAGTTTGCCTTTAGGTATGCAGTACGGTATGCCACAACAGAGTATGCTGCCGAATGTGACCTGTTAAACCCATATTCGGCGAAACGTGACATGATATCAAATACCTTCACGGCTGTTTGCCTGTCGATGTCTTTAGCAAGCGCACCCTCGATAAAGAATGCTTTCTGGCGGTCCATCTCCTCCATTTTCTTCTTGCCCATGGCCCTGCGAAGAATGTCCGCATTTGCAAGTGAGAAGCCGGCCATTATCTGAGCAGCCTGCATTATCTGTTCCTGGTATACCATGATCCCGAATGTGGGCCTGAGAATCTCCTCAAGCCAGGGATGGGGGTACTCAACCTTCTGCTGCCCGTGCTTGCGCTTTATATACAAAGGGATAAAATCCATCGGCCCAGGACGGTACAATGCGTTCATTGCAATCAGGTCCTCAATGTTCGATGGCTTTAACTCCTTGAGGTATT
>PWNY01000020.1 GCA_003557805.1 Bacteroidales bacterium
GATCCCTGAGCCCCGGCAGGTGAATTATTGTATTTATAATAAACCATGCAACAAATGCCCACAAAAGGGGCTTCAGGCTCTTTACAAGTTCCTTTCTCCTCGCCTTTTTCTGGTATGAACTTAACTTCTCCTTTTTCCTTTTGCTTTTAGCTGTCATTGATTAATTATGCTGAAGTCTGTATGTTTGGACAAAATTACATTTTTAATTATGAATTGTGGTTAATTATTGCCTGTGACGTTTTGCCGCTTGTCTCAGGTGGCACACCATATCAAACACGATCCCCGTTTATCTGATATCAGCCTGGTTGCATATACGGCACATGGTAATGAGTTCAGGGACAAACCAGGAATGCGGTTCTTTGATGGCTTTTTACCAAAACCGGCCCAAAAGAAAGAGCTCTTTTCAGTACTTAAGGACTTTCTTAAAACTACCGGTGATGTTAGAAACACTCCTGACAAACCTGAAACAAGTCAAAAAACCGCTATTACGCTGGAAAAATACTCCTGCGGGGGCTATGAAACTTTACCGTGCCATAAGCCTGGCGCTATTGCAGAAGAACTCGAAACAAAATTTATTGGCCTATGGGGTGAGATTAAGGACCAGTACGTGATGTTCAAAATAAAAAAATTCATCGACAGGCTTGACACATACGCCAAAAAGCATAACATTGGTTTTCTGCTGTCCTACTCATGTATGCTCAGGGAGGATATGGACAACCTTGACCTGGACTGCCTGAAGGAGAGGCTCAGGGAGTTCCCGCAATTGATAAGTGAGCTAAGGGAGCAGTGACATACTGTTGCTTAGAGCACCCTGGTAAAAGCCAGGAAGAGGGGCTGCCCGTAAAGCTTGTCCCTTGCCACAAGAAGCTTCTCCAGGGAGGTAATTCCGACCACGTATGAGTAATCACTGGTAATGTATTTTTCGCTTATGCTCTCAAAGTCGATCAGGTTTGATTGCTCCGGCTTGTTGTACCTGAAATAAACCTCCAGCTTGACACTGCTGCCTTCAGCGGGCGGTGTGAAATACCTTCGTTTTTTGTATTCATACCTGTAGCCGTGTGTTCGGGCCATTATATCTGAAAGGACAGAACTCCCCGTAGGGTATCCCCCGGCCCCTTTCCCGAACATGAACTGTTTGTCATAAAAGGTCCCCTCAATTACAACCCCGTTGTATTCATCCTCGACATTGTAGATGTGATCTCCCGGGCCTGCCATTTTGGGCATAACGAACAGTGCAAGACGGTTACCGCTGTATTTTACAGCCTGTGCCACAGGTTTTATCCTGTAGCCCCTCTCCCTTGCAAAGCGTATGTCGGCCCTGTCAAGAGTGGATATACCAAAGCGGAACAGTTTATCAGGGTCTGCTGTAACTCCAAATCCGTGCTGTGCCAGGATGCTAAGCTTGTATACTGCATCATAGCCGTCTACATCAAGTGAAGGGTTTGATTCAGCAAAACCAAGTTCACGGGCTTTTGCCAGGGCTTCTTCATATGTAGCATCATTATGAAATGCGCGGCTCAGGATATAGTTTGAAGAACCGTTCAGTATCCCGGTTATTGACAACAGCAGGTCTGTGTCATAATACTCTTCAAGGTTCCTTATCACGGGTATGCTCCCGCATGCAGATGCATCGTAGAGCAGTGCCATGCCGGTCTCTTCCTGGAGCCTTATAAGGTTATCCATATTGGCTGCCAGCATTTTCTTGTTGCCCGAAACAACGTTCTTGCCCGCCTTCAGGGCTGAGCAGACTATTTCGTATGCCTTTTCAGGGTCATCGATCAGTTCAACAACCAGGTTTATCTCCGCATCGCCTATTATCTCACCGGCATCACTGCAGAACATTTCAGCGGGCAGGCTCCTTTCCTTCCTGGCGTGTTTTATGCAGATCCTTTTTATCTCTGCCTGGGATGCGGGACTCCGGGATATTACATGATAGAGGCTTTCTCCCACCACCCCGAAACCGAACAACCCTATTGTTTGTTTTCTTTCGTAAGCTGCCATGTTTAACTATTTGTTTCTTTTTGACTGATATTTTCCTGTTTATAAAATCGTTTTACGGCATCACTTATCTGCCTGTTTTCAAGCAAAAACCCGTCGTGCCCGTATGCTGAACCGATTTCAACATAAGTTCCCCCGGGTACCATGCCGGCAATCTCCTGCTGTTCCTTTACAGGAAACAGCAGGTCACTGACTATGCCGATACAGAGTGTCCGGGATCTGATTTTTTCCAGGGCTTTTTCCAGTGATCCTCTGCCCCTTGCAACATTATGTGTGTCATGGGCCTTTATCAGGGTATAATAGCTATATGGGTTAAAACGCCTTACCAGTTTGTCTCCCTGGTACCTCTGGTAGGATGATGCCCTGAAACCATCGGTTTTGTCCTCATCTTCTTCTTTCTGCGTTAAATTGTATGCTTCATATCCCCTGTAACTTAAAAGACCTACTGCCCTGGCGGCTGCAAGACCGGCTTTGCCGCCACCGGCTGTTTTGCCGTTAAAACTGCCGTCGGCCTCAAGGGTCATGCGCTTGGTTTCATTGATGGCAATTGCCCATGGTGTTGCCCGTGCACCGGTGGCGATCAGCACAAGGTTCTCAATGATCTTTGGTTCAGAGAGGGCCCACTCCAGGGCCTGAAATCCACCCACGGAACCCCCTGTTACCGTATGGACCTTTTCAATACCAAGGTGCTTTCTAAGCAGTTTATGGCAGTTAACCATATCCCTTATGGTAATCAGTGGAAAATCCTTCATCCATGGTCTTTCAGCCCCCGGCATACTGCTTGCAGGCCCTGTACTGCCATAACAGCTACCGAGTATGTTGGCGCATATGATGGTATATTTCTCTGGGTCGAAAAGCTTCCCGGGGCCCACCATGCCTGGCCACCACTGTGAGGGGTCAGAGTTTGCAGTAAGGGCGTGGCATATCCATATCACTTCTTTCCCCTTAGCCGGTGACGGCTCTGATATATGGTAGGTTATTTTAAGGCCCTGGAGCTGTTTGCCTGATTCCAGCGGAAAGGCTTTGTTATAATGAAATTCCTGTTTTATCATATCTGTGTTTTATACCGATTCAATTGCCTGTTCAAGATCTGATATTATATCATCAATATGTTCGATCCCAAGCGACACCCTGAGTGTTCCCGGGAATACACCTGCAGCTTTTCTGGCCTCTTCTGTAAGTTGCTGGTGTGTGGTGTTTGCCGGTTGTATTATCAGGGTTTTGTTATCACCTACATTTGCAACATGGCTTATCAACCTCAGGTTGTCTACCAAAGTGGCTGTCTGCTGCCGGCTGCCGTCGAGCTCAAACGACAAAACACCACCAAAACCATTTTTCAGGTACCTTGCTGCATTACTGTGTCCCGGATGGTTTTGCAGGCCGGGATAATCAACTCTTTTTACCCTTGGGTTGGAAGTAAGCCAGCTGGCAAGCAGGGCTGCATTGCTGCACTGTTTGCCCAGGCGAAGCGAGATGGTTTCAAGGCCATTGAGCAGTAAAAAGCTGTTGAAAGGGCTGAGGCAGGGCCCCAGGTCCCTGAGATATTCAGCCCTGGCCTTGGCTATGAACGCAAATTCCCCGGCTGCTTCTGTAAATACCAGGCCATGATAGCTGGGAGAGGGTTCGCTTAGTTTCGGGAACTTCCCGTTGTCCCAGTCAAACTTTCCAGAATCAGTAATAATGCCCCCCAGGACCTGGCCGTGACCCCCGATCCATTTGGTGGCTGACTGGACAACAACTGCAGCCCCGTGTTCTATTGGCCTGCACAGGTATCCTGCACCAGCGAATGTATTATCTATGATAAGGGGAATACCGTACTTTTTGCTCAGCTCCGCCAGTCCTTCAAAATCGGGTACGGAAAAACCGGGATTACCAATTGTCTCAGCATAGAGAGCCCTGGTGTTACTGTCTATCAATTTCTCCATATCAGAGGCCCTGTCACCCGGTGCGAACTTTGCAGTTATTCCGAATGACCCCAGGCTGTGTTTAAACTGGTTGTAGGTGCCCCCGTACAGATATGGTGAAGAGACAAAGTTGTCTCCCTGCGACAGTATAGTGGCAATAGCAATAAGCTGTGCAGCATGTCCTGAGGCCAGTGCAAGGGATGCCACCCCGCCTTCCAGTTCAGATATCCTCTGCTCAAGGATATCATTGGTGGGGTTGTTGATCCTGCTGTAGATGTTTCCGCTTTCCTCTAGTGAGAAAAGGCGGCTTGCATGTTCACTGTTGCGGAACTGGTATGCTGTTGTAAGGTAAAGGGGGGTTGCCCTGGAAAGGGTTCCCGGTTCAGGCTTATAGCCGCTGTGTACCTGTAATGTGTCAAAATGATATCTCTTTGCTGTCATTTTCTTCTGTTTTTTAGTTTGTGGTCAAAATGTATTATGTGTTTATTGGGCGCAATAATTGCAGGGGGCGTGTGCTCTGTATTTCAAAGAAAGCACAGCCCCGTAAAATGCTGTTACAGGTTATGGTTTGTGTATATGCGCTGTCAGCGCATAAAGAAGGAGGAGCCGAAGTTGCTGCTGCAAAGGCAGGATTGACGGTGAATGATCATGGCACACAAAAAACCCGACGGTTCATGGTTGCCTGTATTAACAATAACGGATGTGTTAAGCTTCATTTAACAAGGTTTTAATTTATTATTCCCTTTTGGGCAGGTCTTAGCACCTTTGCCTGTGGGGCAGGTTGCTAGGGCGTCAGCGAGCCTGTTCTCTCAGCCCTTCTCAATAAATAAACCCTTCTTCAGGAAGGATATATCAGATGCAAATATACACATTGTTTTAAATATGTGTATAAATTCCCGGAATATTTTTCGGTTTTTACGGCCGGCAGTTGAATATCAGTCGGCTGTTTGCAGGGTAACAGCCGGGTTTGTGGTGGCAGACCTGTAGGATATAAGGCCCACTGTCACCATTGCTGCAGCAAAGACAAACAGCGCGGGCAATATAAATGCCGCCCAGCTGATATCTGTCCTGAATTCAAAGTTATCCAGCCAGCGGTTTATAAACAGGTATGCGGCAGGCCAGGCAACAATATTGGATACCAGTACGAGAACACCGGATTCAATGGTTATAAGCCTTGTTATGTCAAAGACCGAGGCTCCCATTACCTTGCGAATGCCTATCTCCCTGGTGCGTGTTGCCGCAGAGTATACTGCCAGTCCAAGAAGACCCAGGATTGACAAAAGAATGGCAAGCCCGGCAAAGCCGGCCATGATAAGCATCATCCTGCGGTCATCCCGGTAGTGTTCCATAAACTGGTCGTCAACGAAGTTGTATATAAGCGGCCATTGAGCCGCTTCTTCTTTCCAGGTCTCTTCCAGGAATCCGATCAGCTGTTCGGAGGTGCCCGCTTCATATCTAACCAGCATATTGAACCAGTTCTGGGGATATGACTCCTCATTTATAAAGAAAGCCATAGGTCCTGCAGGTTCATGCATTGAGGCAAAATGTATATCCTCCACAACACCAATAACCTGCCTGCTTTGCCCGTCATAAAAGCCCCCAATCCACTCTCCCACCGGGTCTTCAAGACCCAGCCTGCTGGCAAGGGTCTGATTGATTATTGTGGCTGAAACAGCATCGGTTGCCATCTCTTTGGAAAAATCCCTGCCCTGTATAATGCGGGCTTTCAGGGTGCTGAAAAACCCGGCATCAACTGAGTTGAGTGCACTGTGGATTGACTGGCTATTCTCGCCGGCCTCATAGGTTATCCTGGTATAGTTGTTCGGGGTGTTCGGCGGGGTATTATGAGCCAGGCTTACACTTACAACACCGGTTCTCTGGCTAAGTTGTTCCTTTATGTATGTGGCACGCATCGGTCCATGCTCGTCAAGCGGGTTCCTCACAGCTATCAGTCCTTCCCTCTCATAACCAGGGTTTCTGTCTGAAATGTATTTCATCTGCAAGAGTATCATCAGGCTTGACACTATCAGGGCCGTTGAAACTGCAAACTGTAGAAGTGTGAGAAGCTGCCTCATCCTGAACTGGTAGCGCCTGCTTTTCAGCCCCTTTATATTTCCTATATGCTGTACCCCCTTCATGGCGCTGACCGCCTTGAACCTGGACATTACCATGGCCGGGTAGCCCCCCGCCACAATGGATATTATAAACAGCAGAATGACAAGAAGGAGCGGTAAAACCGGGTCCGAGAAAAGATTTACGGAGAGCTGCTTGCCGGAAAGGTTGTTAAGTGTGGGCAACAATACTTCTGCAAGTAGCAGTGCTATCAGGGTGGCGAAAAAGGCCAGAACGAAGGTCTCGGTTATGAACTGGAAAACCAGCTTGCCCCTGCTGGCACCAAGGACCTTCTTCACCCCTATCTCCCTTGCCCGGCGTATTGCCGTGGCAATACTGAGGTTGATGAAGTTAAAGCAGGCCAGGGCAAGTATCAGCAGTGCAACGGCAGAAAAGATCATTACCACCGTAATATTGCCCGTCTGTGCCCAGTCCCATTCAATATGATGCGACCTGAGGCGTATATCCAAAAGAGGTTGCAGACGGAAGTGAACGTTGTCACGGAAGTGCTCATTGTTTTCCCAGACGATAGTTTTTATGCTCTCTTCAACGGTGCGGGGGTCGGCCTCAGGGCTAAGCCTGAAATAATAGTAAGAACTGCTGTTACCCCAGTTGGTCAGTGCCGATGAGTTCAGGGTCATCACACTTTCAATTGAGGAGATCATGGTGTAGTCCAGGTGAGAGTTACCCGGAGGGTTTTCAATCACCCCGCTTACAATAAAGTAATATTCGTTGTCAAACAGAAGGGTCTGGCCCATGGGGTCCTCATCACCAAAATATTTTTCAGCGGCCTCACTGGTCAATATGATCGAACGGGAGTTTTCCAGGGCAGAGGCAGGGCTCCACTTTATAAAGTCAAAGGATAGTATGTCAAGGATTGTTGAATCTGCAAACAACATTCCCCGGTCAAGCATCGGTTCGTCTCCGCTGTTGAGTATACTTTCGGTCCATATTATAACCCGCCCCATAGCTTTTACGCCGGGCACCTGTCCGGAAAGGTAAGGGTACATTGCCCCGGGCTGGATAGCCACTTCACCCCCTGTGCGCGGATTATGCATCAGGAGCCTGTAAATATTGCCGGCATCTTCGTGGTGGCGGTCGTACTGAAACTCATCCCTTACGAACAAGAAGATTATCAAACAGGCAGCAATGCCGACTGCAAGGCCGGTAAGGTTTATCAATGAATAGATGTCACTGTTCCGTATCTTCCTGAAAAAGACAACAAGAATGTTCTTCATAAAAAAGCTCTTAAATGATTGGTATACACATCTGAAAATAGCAAACAGTGAACCAATGCCAGTAAATGTCTTTCAATCAAAGTACTAAACGTTTGTCGGATATTATTTGTTGTTCATAAGTGTACAGCCGGTGTACGTTAGCGTACAGAGCCTGATTGTTTATTATTGCAATGTGGAAAATCCCCGAAGATCCAGGTGGCCCCGGGTGCACTTTGCGGAACAGGTTCTTTTTGCGACAGCTTGACCAACAGTACCTGCCAGGTTGGAAATTACTGTTATTTCCGGTTTTGATATTATTGGTATTTATCCGTTTAAAGCAGGAGTAATTCAATATGCAAAAACAGACAGTTTTTTGTAAACGACCACAGTATCCAAGTTTTTAGTATTAATTATCGGGATCACATCGTACAGGCTTTTGTACAAACACGTCCGTAAATGGACAAGATATGTGCAGGCTTTTAATATGTGTTTTACAGATATGGCGATAAGAACCTGTAAAGCAACTACATGGGTGTGATGGTTCGTTTTTTGATGATACAGTTGTTTAATAAATATAAAATAATACATGTATGCTGTTTCTCAACCTTACCATCCGCAACCTGCTTAAGCAAAAGTTCTCTTCTGTTATTAACATTCTGGGTCTTGCACTGGGTATTGGAAGCTTTGTGCTCATCTCGGTTTTTGTCTATTCCGAGTCCCGGTATGACCGTTTTCACGAGCAGGGTGAAAACATCTACCGGCTTACTGGCAACATATTTAACCCAAACAGCCATGCAGCCATCCTCCCCTTGCCTTTTTACCCGGTCATAAAAGAAAATGTTCCCGAGGTTAAAGAGGTGGTGCGTGTCCAGGGTGCCTTCAGGCCTCCTGAATTTTCAACTGAAGAACTTTCACTTGCCCAGGAAGGCGTTCTGTATGTAGACCCCGAATTTATGACGGTGTTTTCATTTGAACTTGCCAGTGGAGACCTGGATGCATTTGCCGGTGACCCAAACAGCGTTATGATAAGCCGGGAAATGGCCACAAGGTTTTTCGGTGAAAAGGATCCTGTGGGCAGGGTTCTAAGATATTACAATGCTTTTAACCTGGTAGTCAGGGGGGTGCTGGAGGATGTCCCGGAATACTCCCACCTGCAGTTTTCGGCCCTTATAAACATTGAGTTTCAGAGGAGTATTAACACCTTCCCCTTTGAAACCTGGGGGAACCATTCAACTACCTTCTATATGCTAGTGCAGGAAGGTACGGATATTAACATGCTTGAGGACAAGCTGCTGACATTGTTTGAAAAGTCTGCGAACCTTGATTTTTCTGACGGGCTCAGGCGGTTTTACCTCCAGCCTTTATACGATGTATATCTGGGTTCAGGTGATATATCATCCAATACGGTTCCTGTTCTGGCAGGTAACCGCTCTGCTGTTCACATTTTTTCTGTCTCTGCTGTACTTATACTCCTGCTGGCATGCGTTAATTATGTTAACCTGGCCTCGGCAAAATCCACTATGCGTGCAAGGGAGGTGGGTGTTAGAAAGGTGCTGGGAGCAAATAAAAGGAACCTTGTAGATCGGAAGAGC
>PWNY01000083.1 GCA_003557805.1 Bacteroidales bacterium
AATCTTATGAAAACTACTGGAGAGGTGAGAACACATCCGACAAATGGCCCCGGCCAATAATAGGTGATCCCAACAACAATAACAGGGTATCTGACAGGTGGTTCCAGGATGGTTCATATCTGAGGTTGCAGAATGTTCAGCTTGGATACACACTCACTCCGGACATATTGGGACTAGCTTCAGGTTTCGATTCGATGTATATCTATTTCTCAGTGCAGAACCTTTACACATTCACAAACTATAAAGGCTTTGACCCGGATGTGATCAACGATGGTCTGTTTTACAGGGGACAGGATTATGGTTCATATCCGTCACCCCGCACCATCCTCATGGGTGTAAAGCTCTCACTTTAATATTAAGCATAAGAACAAACCCAAAATATCCCAATAATGAAAAATTTTAGAATTACAGCCATATTGATTGGGTTGCTGATAGCCGGTAATGCATGTAAACATGATTTTGTCGAGCTAACCAACCCCAACCAGATAACAACCGGCTCATTCTGGGAAACCGGTGACGATGCTCTTGCCGGAGTTAACAGCGTATACAGCGCACTATATTACGATGGCCTGTATATGCGTCTTTATCCGTGGATTATGGACATAAGGGCCGATGACATGAGAAATACCAGTCCCTGGTGGACCCAGGAGGTAATGAATTACCAGGTAAGCCCTGCCAACCCCTGTTATATTGCTCCCTGGGAGCATAATTATGCAGGTATTTTCTGGGCAAACCAGGTACTTGAATATGTTCCACCCATAGAGATGGACGATGGCCTGAAACAAAGAATACTGGCCGAAGCCACATTCCTTCGTGGCCTTTACTATTACCACCTTCTTGCAGTATACCGTGATGTCCCTCTTATCACAGAGCTACCTGCAGGGCCCGAGGATTTTTATCCACCCAAATCACCCCGTGAGGAGGTGTTTCAGCATATAATCCGCGACTTTACTGATGCTATGGAGGTTCTCCCAACCAAACAGGAGTATCCGGCAAGTGAAATGGGAAGGGCAACGAAAGGGGCAGCAGCTGGTTATCTTGCAAAGACGTACATGATAATACAGGAGTGGGAGCTGGCTGAACCGATTTTGAGAGGGATCATTGACCAGCAGTACGGTACATATTACCTGGTCCCCAACTACCGTGACAACTTCACCACCGACAATGAAAACAACAGTGAATCACTCTTTGAAGTACAGTTTAGCAGGGATGTTGGCGGAACCTCCCTTGGATGGGCCGGTAACCCCTCATCTGCCTGGAGCAAGACATCAGCAAAAGCCAGGACCTATGCGCCTCTTGGCTTCGGGTGGGGAGATGTCACCCCGACAGACTGGATATTTGAGCTATTCCAGGAAGAAAAGACCGTGGACGGTGAACTTGACCCGAGAATGAAGGCAAGCATGTTCTTTGACTACCCTGGATCAACAGTCTATGGTATTCCGTGGGAGGACCTTAACCTGCCAAATCATGTACATGTAAGAAAGTACCTGAACGACGATTACTATCCAAATGAGGATGAATGGCGTTCGGAGATAAACGAGAGGATACTCAGGTATGCCGATATCCTGCTTCTCTATGCTGAATGCCTTAACGAGCTTGGACGCACACAGGAGGCTTACCAGTACATTCAGGAGGTGCGCGACAGGGCTAACCTGCCTGATCTTATAACAACCAGGCCCAATATGAACCAGGCAGAGATGCGTGATTGGATAACCAGAGAAAGGGCCCTGGAGTTCTGCTTTGAGGCTATACGATATGTTGATATCCTCAGGTGGGGATGGCTGGAAGATGACAGTAAGATAGCCATGTTAAGAGAGAGGGATGCTGAGTTTGACAACTTCGTTAAAGGGCGGGAGTTTATGGCAATTCCGCCTAACGAGGTAGACCTTAACAAGAACCTTGAACAGGATCCGGGATGGAACTGATAAGTCCCGGATTTCTGCAAGTATAATTTTCCTTTTTTATTCACATTAATTTTTGTTTAACCAAAACCCAACTATTATGAAAACAAAATTACTAGGAATGCTGATTGTGCTATTTTTTGCAGGATATGCAACTGCACAATACGCCTACTTTCCCTTTGACTCAAATGTCCTGGACCAGAATGAGAACATCCAGACAGTTGCATCACCTGAAGGGATAAGTTTTATTGAAGATGAAGAAAGAGGTGATGTTGCATACTTCGATGGTGTAGACGGCTATATAGAGATACTTTCAAATCCCTATAATTTTGATGCCGTTACCTTTAATATCTGGTTTAACTGGACCACTGAAGTTGATTTTCAATGGTGGGTAAGGCTGTTTGATTTCGGTGAGCACGTTGACAATGCACCGGAGGACCCACGCAATGTATTGTTCTGTACTTTTTTTGCATTTGACGACCTTATGCAGTTAAACCTTCATCATGGATTGAGCATGGAGCCGGGCACAGATTCAGTACTGACCAGCCTTGAACCAATTGAAAGAAACAAATGGTATATGTTCACCTTTGTTCACGAGGCCACAGGTGCCAGACTTTATCTTGACGGGGTTCTCCAGAGCGAAGTTGAACTGGATGACCTCCCACCTAGTGCAATGTCAGATTTTCCAGACATGTGGCTCGGCAGGGCTAACTGGCCTGATCCCCTTTTCACTGGAATGATGGATGAATTCACTATCTGGGACAAGGCCCTTGATGATGAAGAGATAATGGCTCTTTTCGAGGAAGAAGATGATCCGACAGCCGTCAGGCACCTTGATGAAAGGAATGCCCTTATCTATACTTTTGCCAACAACCTTAGAATTGAGTTGCCTACCTTTAGTGAAGCATCAGTTGAGGTTTTCGGCATTAACGGCCAGCTGGTTTTCCGTAAAGACAATATCGGGCATATAACCGATGTACCGCACCTGGAAACAGGGATGTATGTGGTAAGGGTTATGAATAACAACCAGATGACAACCGAAAAAGTATTCATCAGGAATAACAGGTAATAACCTGTTCTTATTAAGTACTACCTGACGCTGATGAATTAACAGGCCCGGGTTAGACGCATCTTTTCAGGTACGGATTTCCCGGGTTTTTTATAATAACCAAAAATATTTCTTTAAATGAAACAAAAGGAGTTTATCAAAAGGACCTTTTTATTGTTTATACCAATGGCAGCTCTGTTGTTTAGTTTAACAACTATGGCACAGAACCAGGCCAGGATTGTCATCAATGCAGACCTAGGTGAACAACAGATAAGCCGTCATATCTACGGGCATTTTTCCGAGCATCTGGGAGAATGCATTTACGGTGGTTATTGGGTGGGTGAAGACTCGGATATTCCTAATACCCGGGGAATACGGAATGATGTTGTTGAGGCCCTGAAGGCAACCAACATTCCAAACCTGAGGTGGCCCGGGGGATGTTTTGCAGATGAATACCACTGGATGGATGGTATCGGCCCCAGGGAAGAAAGACCCACCATGATAAATACTCACTGGGGAGGTGTTACAGAAGATAACAGCTTTGGAACCCATGAATTTCTGGACCTGTGTGAGCAGCTGGGAACTGAACCCATCATTGTCGGCAATGTTGGCAGTGGTACAGTTGAAGAACTCTCAAAATGGGTTGAATATGTCAATTTTGACGGTATAAGCCCCATGGCAAACCTCAGAAGGGAACACGGGCGGGAAGATCCCTGGGGAGTAGTCTACTGGGGAATAGGTAATGAAAACTGGGGTTGTGGGGGTCACATGCCTCCTGAACACTATGCAGCCCTTTACAGGAATTACGCAACATATGCCAGGAATTATGGAGAAACCCGCCTCAGGAAGATTGCTGGTGGTGCAAATGTAAATGACTACAACTGGACAGAGGTCATGATGAGGGATATCCCTCACTGGATGATGTGGGGCCTCTCGCTTCACCATTACACAACCGACTGGTACAACAAGGGACCAGCAACAGGCTTCCCGGAGTACAGGTATTTTGATATTATTAACCGGTGCTATAACATCGAACACGTTATCAGAAGGCATATGACGGTTATGGACAGGTATGATCCCCAGAAGAATGTTGCACTCGTAGTTGATGAATGGGGAACCTGGTATGATGTTGAGCCGGGGACCAATCCAGGCTTTCTGTTTCAGCAGAACACTCTCAGGGACGCATTTGTAGCAGGGATTTCCCTTAATTACTTCAATGAGATGAGCGAGAGAGTGAGAATGGCAAATATTGCACAAACTGTCAATGTTTTGCAGGCCCTAATCCATACAGAGGATGAAAAAATGGTGCTTACACCAACATACCACATATTTGAAATGTACAAAGGACACCAGGATGCAACACTGCTACCCTTGCACCTGGAAACGGCACATTACGAGTTTGAAGGACAAAGTGTGCCGGCACTTAGTGCATCAGCTTCAGAAAAGGATGGAAGGATATTGCTTTCAGTAGTTAACGTTGATCCCAGGGAAGACTCTGAGCTATTGGTTGACTTCAGGGGGCAGAATGTATCAAACTTTTCGGCAAGGATTCTTACTGCGAACGAGCTCGATGCCCATAACACCTTTGATAATCCTGATGTTGTAGTACCCGAGGAGTTTAATGGAGGCAGACTTCGCAATAATGAGCTGCAAGTAACAATACCGGCAAAATCAGTTGTGGTGTTTGAGATAAACTAGAGCCGTTAATACATCACTTACCTGTTATTAGCTAAAAAACCACCCATCCGAAAAATCGGGGGTGGTTTTTTTGAAGACCAACAATTAAAAACAACAAATCAAACAACAAACTAAACAACAAATTTAAAAGCCTTACTTTTAAAAAGTCCTATTCGGACATCTTGACCCTGGAACGCGATTCCCTGAATATGGTTTCAACTTTAAGGTCAAGACTGTATAAAACTTGCCCTTATTGTTATAAACCGGCTTCTATGCGCTTACCCCAGATACCCTTCCCCTTTTTTGACAATCCCGAGTAAAGAACTGTTTCTCTTCCGTTTTCCCAGTCCCAGCCACGGAAAACAATCAGTGTTTCACTTAACTCCCTTTGGGTGTCAGTAATTATTATACTATTACCTTCCATGGTCCAGCTTAGCTCTGGATGACCAAGAATTGCCCCTTCTTCTGTAAAATGCATACGAACCGAGTTGTTAAACAGAAGGGTGTCGTAATGCCATCCGCCCGGTGGGATCTGCCCCTGCCATAAAGTTACCGTATCTTCAACCTCTTTCAGCCTTATGGTTTCCCAAATTCCTGCAATCTCGTCAACTGATACGTTGGTCTGCGGTACACCCGCATATCTTTGCGGCGACACAACAGGCCACTGATCCTCTGTCCAGAAGACCTCCCTTACATGAAGCACCATCATATTATTCCCGGGTGCGAGTCTTCCCTGATGCATAACAAAGAACCTGCCATCATCATAAAGGGCCGCATTATGTCCGACACCTGCCCAGCCTGGATGTCCCTCAAACCTGTATGGATAGGTTATCATAGGCAGGTTGTTCTCTTCCTCCACAAGATCCCTCCCGAAATAATCATAGTATGGACCTTCCGGATATTCTGAACGGCCAACCCTTATATTGTAATGGGAAAAAAGCGGGTCGTATGACACGAAATAGTAGTACAGCCCGTTCTCAGGATTGTAAATTACTTCAGGGGCTTCAATTATTCGTGTATCACCCTCATCCCTTCTTGCCACTACACTTCCAAGCTCGCCTTCATTCAGTGCCAATCCAGTTCCAGGATCAAGCTCAAGTACATACATGCCTCCGAAGTATGAGCCGTAATGCATCCACTGCCTTCCGGTTTCCGGGTCTGTGACCACCGAAGGATCTATTGCATTGGGTGGATCATCCGAGGAGGTTTTGACAACACAACCTATCTGCGTCCATGGGCCCAGGGGTGAGCTGCTTGTAGCAAGACCTATATATGATGTATTTGCCCCGAACAGGGAAGCTGAATAGTAGAGCCGGTATTCATCGTTCCATTTCTTTATATAGGGAGCCCATAAATTATGCGGTTCCCTGCCACCGGATACTTCTCTTATATGCCTGACAGCCTCTTCAGGTATTTTTTCAAATGCCCAACCCATGAACTCCCAGTTGACCAGGTCGGGGGAGCGTCTAATCTGAATATAGCCGACATCTATTGTGTCTGACTCCCTGACAGCTCCTTCAGGCCAGTAAATGGCATCAGTTGAATAGAGGTAATAATATCCGTCATCTGCCTTTATGCACGAGGGATCGTGGACATTGTATACACCCCATTGCCTGTAATTGTGGATATCAGTCAAATGGCTGTAATCATCCGGGATGCCGGGATCATAATCAACACCGTTATTACCACAGGCGCATAATGCAATCAGCGGTAAAAGGAAAAAAAGTCTGATTGTTCTTGTTTTCATTCTTTTCTTTTTTAAATAAAAAGTCAGAGAAGCAAAAGCCAGCCGCAATGCCCTTTCCCGGTAAGCAAACAACAGGCTGATTCCTGAGGCAAAAGGGCATTGCCGGCATGGCATGTTTATTCACTGATACTGCCCTTTAGCAATGTGAAAGAATGGGGAGGGAATGTATAAGTCATCTGTTCACCCCTTACCCTGATATCATCCTTCCTGTCAGTCTTTACATTCTCGACCCCAAAGTCATTTACGGCCTTTATATCTGGACCATTTACCTCATACACCTCAAAACGGCCCGTAAAATTCCCCTGCTGCGATATTATATCTGTTGTAATTGCCTCGTCCTTGTTCCTGTTTACAACGGCTATTACAACCTCCCCATCATTATATGTGGCTGATACGTCAAGGTAGGGAACATTGCTCTGCTGTGTGGGAGAATATCCCGCACCGCTGTTGAATATACCTGTATCATAGGTGTCGCAGTCAACGAAAACATCCAGTGCCGTGCCATGCATATTGTTTGCAAAAAGCTGAAGCGGGAAATAAATTGTCTGAAGGAAAAGATCATCCTCTTTTGTAAATATCGGTGCAATAACATTCACTAACTGGGCCATGTTAGCCATCTTTACAATATCTGCATTACGGATGAACCCATTCAGAAAACTAGCGACCACAAGTGCATCCTCAAGATTATACCTCTCTTCCAGGGCACGGTATCCAGATCCTCCGGTACCTCCACGTGCACGGTACCATACGTTCCATTCATCCCATGCAATGTATATCATTCTGTCTTCCGTACGCCTGGGATCCTGCATTATCTCATTTATCATGCCACGGACTATCTGTGTCCTCTCCTCCATAACAAGCGGGCTTGCCATAAAGTCATAATAATTGTCATCTTCGTTTCCAACATAGATATGCAATGCGATGTAGTCAATGTAGTTTTTCAGCTCCTGAAGAATCGTCCTGTTCCAATGGTCAGGATCGGCATCCTCACCATAATAGTTTGAAGACCCTGCAGCTACAAGTTTTATCCTGGGATCTGTCCACTTCATAAGTTTCGCAGCCTCCCTTGCTTTCTTACTGTAATCCTCAGCATTCAGGTGGCCCATCTGCCAGTGACCATCCATCTCATTTCCCAGGCTCCAGTAAATAATATCATGAGGGTTTTCATAACCATGCTCCTTTCTGAGTTCGGCATAATAAGGCCCTTTTGTAACATGGGGGGCATCAGGATGCTCATAATCGGTGCTAATATTTGTATATTCCACCCACCTTCTGGCCTCTTCAATTGTACCGGTGCCAAGGTTAACGGCAAAAAAGGGTTCTGCACCTATCTCCCAGGCAAACTCCATAAACTCGTTGGTACCAAAAGTGTTAGGTTCAAGCACCCTCCAGGCAAGGTCCATACGGGTGGGCCTCTCTTCCCTGGGACCCACACCGTCAAGCCAGTGATAGTTGGATACAAAATTGCCCCCTGGATAACGCAAAATTGTAACATTAAGATCCTTAACAGCCTCAATAACATCGGTACGGAAACCCTTTTCGTTGGCCAGGGGGGATGTGGGATCATAAATTCCCCCATAGATATGCCTCCCAAGATGTTCGGTAAAGTTACCGTAGATATGGGGGTGTACCTCCCCTATTGTACGATCAATATCGATCTTGATACGTGCATTCTGTGCACCTGCGGTCAGGGCCGGCAAAATTGCGAATAAACCCGCCAGCAGAAAGACTTTACTTAAAATACTGTTCCTTGTCATACTGATTCTTTTTTATATTTATTAAAAATACCTGGTCAAAACCGTGAATGTTTTACAATTTAAAATGAAATCGTCTCTTACAGGGTGGACAGAATTGTAAAAAATGTGGACTATCATGTAAATCGACGGCCATTGCGACCGGTAAAATTTACTTTTCTGATTATCAGAAAACGACTAGCTTTTCATTTACCATAACACCATCCGAATAAAGACTTACTGTATATACTCCTGGGGACAATTTTTGATTTAGCCGGTAATTCAAACCGTATATTTGAGCGCTATAAACCAATGCACCGGAAATATTTATTATTGCCATATGTTTCACTTCATTGGCCAGGTTCCCGTCAACAGCGATTGTAATATCACCTCCGGATGAAGGGTTCGGGTAAACCTTAAGAAGTAGATCACCGGAAGGAACCCCTTTATTTTCGGTAAATCCAACCCCGAAGCCTGTGTCAACATCTGTCCTTGTCCTTTCAAGTCTCCAAAGCTGGTTCATACCATCAAGATAGTCCCATTGCATTATGTTAGTACCGTTATGGATGCCAAAGTTGGCAACATCCAGAGCTCTTTGCTCTCCACTTATCTTTGACTTTATTGAAAAA
>PWNY01000286.1 GCA_003557805.1 Bacteroidales bacterium
CGAATTCCTTCGTATCCTCAAATAAATTGAATCAACGGGTCTTGTTGCTTTATGTCTATCTTGTATGTTGGAATCCCAGTCCCTCAAAGATCGTTTCCCCCGTTTGGGGAGGGCAAAGATAATACTTTTTTTACTTTTGCAAATGTTTTCCCTGAATTTTTATCACCTATTTATGCCAGGACTCAAAGGCGGAAAGAGGAGCTTTTGCTATCTTTGAAAAAAACCAAAAACAGGCACAAAGCCTGATACCTGCAAACAGGGAAAAGTGCACGAAAGATTTACAGAGTATATAAAAAACCACCACCTGCTGCAAACAGGCAGCAGGATACTGCTGGCGGTAAGCGGCGGCATTGACTCTATGGCGATGGCAGAGCTTTTTAAAATATCCGGTTATAATTTTGCCATTGCACACTGCAACTTTCAGCTAAGGGGGGGTGACTCCGAAAAGGACCAGGAGCTTGTTACCCGCGAGGCAAAGCGACTGGGGGTGGAGTGCTATACAGAAAGCTTCAACACCATGAGTTTTGCCAGAGAAAATAAACTGTCTGTTCAGATGGCGGCACGCGAGCTCAGGTACAGCTGGCTCGAAAAAACCAGGGCCGGGGAGGGCTATGACCTTATTGCTACCGCACACCACCTTGATGACTCAATTGAGACAATGCTGATAAACCTGCTCAGGGGAACCGGGGTTAAGGGGTTAAGGGGGATTCCAAAAAAAACAGGCCACATAATACGCCCCCTGCTTTTTGCCTCCCGCGGTGATATAGAAAGCTTCGCTTTAAGCAGGAACATTTCATATCGTGAAGACCGCACGAACAAGGAAACAAAATACCTGCGAAACAGGTTAAGGCATGAGGTAATACCACTGCTGGAAAAGATAAGCCCGGGTCTGAGGGAAAACATGACCGCTTTTTTTGACAGGATGGAAAGCACCTCGGAACTGCTCGAAATGACCAGGGATGAGAAAGCAAAAGAGCTGATCTCTCAACACGGGAATGAGATGCATATAGATATTAAACGCCTTGCAGGCACTGCTTATTCTGAGGCCCTTCTATTTCTGCTCCTTCAGGAGTATGACTTCCCGGCCCCGGTATGCAGGGATATCCACAGCAGCCTTGAAAACCAGCCAGGCAAGAGGTTCTGCTCACCCACACACACTGCAATAAAGGACCGGGATAAGTTGATAGTGTTCCCATCTGCGGGAATTGAGGAGCCTTGCGAAGAAAAACATTTAATTGAGGGAGATAAGGAACTTACGGCATTTGGCAGGCGCTTTATGATAGAATATGGAGAGTACAAGCGGGATACCGGCCTGCCATCAGGCCCCCACGCCCTTATGGCCGACATGAACAAGCTCAGCTTTCCCTTGTTAATAAGAAAGTGGGAACCAGGTGACAGAATGGTACCGCTCGGCATGAGGGGCAAGAAAAAAATAAGCGATATCCTGACCGATGAAAAGCTGCCGCTGCACAAAAAAGAGAAGGCCCTGGTTCTTGAGTCAAAAGGGAAGATAGTCTGGCTGGTGGGCATACGTGCAGATAACAGGTTCAGGGTCACCGCCAGGACAAAAGAATATATTAGAGTATATTAGAGTATATTAGATTATATCAGAGTATATCAGAGTATATCAGAGTATATTTTGGTTAAACTTTGTTAATGTGTGCATGCCGTAAGGGCAAGTATTTTTAAACACCTATCTATATTTATAAATTTGTCCCGGCAAATTGACATCAAAAAATACAATACACCCTATATCACATATGAAATCTGCAAGAATATTTTTATTTATGGCGGCCCTGCTGGCTTTACTGCCCGCAGCAGCCCAGATACTTGAACCTGTTGAATGGGAGTTTTCACAGGAGAGGATATCGGACGACACCTACGAGCTCAGGCTAACTGCGGTAATGGATCCTGGCTGGTATATATACGGAACGGACCTGCAGCCAGGGGGCCCGATAGCAACATCGATTCTCTTTGAAGAAGGGGCTGGTTACGAGCTCCTGGGGGAGCTGCAATACCCTGATGCCGAGGTCAAGTTCGATCCCAATTTCGATATGGATATCCCTATGTACGGGGAATCGGTAACATTTACCCAGAGGGTCAGGGTGCTTGGCACAGATGGGGTTACGGTCACCGGGGAACTGGAATACATGTCTTGTGACGACCAGAGATGCCTGCCGCCTGATTTCATGTCTTTCTCGTTTGATCTGGAAGGGGCAGAAATCGCAGCAGAGCAGGAAGAAATAACCGCGGTTGAAGTAGACCAGGCTGAAGATGATCCTGCTGAAACACCTGCAGAAGAACCTGCCCCGGACCCACCGGTTGTTTATACCCCTGAAGAGGAGGAGGAAAGTGGCCTTACCTGGACTTTTATTATGGGGTTTCTGGGAGGATTGCTCGCTCTGCTCACGCCCTGTGTCTTTCCAATGATACCCCTTACGGTCAGCTTTTTTCTCAGGAACTCGGATAACAGGGGCAGGGCAATGAGGGACGCAATAACCTACGGACTTACGATCATTTTCGCATATGTTGTCCTGGGGCTTGCCATATCGGTGATTTTCGGCCCGGCAGCATTGAATGCCGCAGCAACAAGTCCCGGGTTCAACCTCTTTTTCTTTGCTCTTTTAGTGTTCTTCGCAGCATCTTTCTTCGGGGCGTTCGAACTGACAATGCCGGCAAAGTGGTCGAACTCTCTTGACAGTAAGGCAGATAAGACCGGCGGTCTTGCCGGTGTATTCCTGATGGGGCTGACCTTTGTGCTGGTTTCATTCTCATGCACAGGTCCCATAGTGGGCACACTCCTTGTGGAGGCTGCTCTGGGTGGGAACCTTTTTGCTCCTGCCATCGGGATGCTCGGGTTCAGCCTGGCCCTGGCCATACCCTTCAGCCTGTTCGCCCTGTTCCCGACAGCCCTTAAGTCGTTGCCAAAATCTGGAGGCTGGATGAATGCGGTAAAGGTCGTACTGGGGTTCATCGTGCTTGCATTCTCACTGAAGTTCCTATCTGTTGCTGACTCCGTGGGTCAGTGGGGCATACTTGACAGGGAGGTGTTTTTGGTTATCTGGATTGCAATATTCCTGATGATGGGCCTTTACCTGATAGGCAAAATAAAGTTTGCTCATGACTCCGAGCTGAAATATCTCTCAGTGCCAAGACTTATCCTTGCCATTGCGACATTTGCCTTTGTTTTCTACCTGTTACCCGGCCTTTGGGGTGCACCACTTAAGGGGATAAGCTCCTTTTTGCCTTCACCGGTGACCCAGGACTTTGACCTGAGCCGTTTGTCGGTTACACCTTCGTCCCATGACGCCTCCACTACCATATATGTTGGCGAAAGCGTCCAGGAAGGCCCGCACGGCCTGATGGCCTTCACTGACTACGAAGAGGGAATGGAAGCCGCACGGATGGCCGGGAAACCGGTTTTCCTTGACTTTACCGGTCTCGGGTGTGCAAACTGCCGCAAGATGGAGGCAAGCGTCTGGTCAGACCCCAGGGTTCTCGGAATGCTCAGGAATGACTTTGTGAAGATATCCCTGTTCGTGGATGACAGGACCAGGCTGCCAGAAGAGGAGCAGTTCACATCATCCGCCCTTGGCCGGGAAAGGAGCATAAGGACTGTTGGTCAGAAATGGAGTGTGTTCCAGGCGGAAAGATACGGGGCAAACACACAGCCATATTATGTAATCCTGGACCACGAGGAGAACATGCTGGCCCCTGCTTATGGTTATGATACGGATATAAACAGGTATCTGGAGTTTCTGGAAACCGGAATTTCCAATTTCAGAGAATAACCGGCCGTTGCGTATTTTTTTATCAGTTAACAATTAAATAATCAAAGCGAAAGAATAAGTTTACACTGCCGGGATACTTTTGTCATGTTCTAAGTTGTATTATTTACCTAAAGACAAACGACAATGACAAAGTATCAGCCAAAAGCCATTTTCAAAGGATTGAAAATAGGCTTATATGCCATGTTACTGGCATTTCTAATCACCACTTCCTGCGACAAGGAAGAGGAGTTCGCAAGACCCGGCATAGCACTCAGCACCACGCAAACCTCCAATGCGACCGGCTCCCAAATATCACTTACGGTTTCAATAACTGCACCGGGAGGACTTGAAAGAATAGAAGTTTTAAGAAACGGGGTAAAATTTCACGAGGAGATATTTGAAGCTTCGCCAAAAAGCCTTGACTGGGACTTTTTATATACTGTTGAGGACCCGGTTGGAAGTACATTCAACTTAACTTTCAGGGCGATTGACAGGCAGGGACAGTTATCGGAAACCGTACTTCTTGAAGTATATGTAACATCAAAGCCGGTAAAGGAAATACCAGCAGGAAACCTGCTTGGAGAGCATACATGGTACAATGATACAATATACAGAATTAACGGTTTTGTGCGCGTGGGCAGCGACGTGCAGCAAACAGACGGGAGTTTTTTACAGCAGGAGGGTATATTGAACATTCAGGCTGGCACTTTGATCGTGGGTGATAAAGAGTCAAAAGGGACACTTATAGTACAGAGGGGGAGCAAGATATTCGCTGAAGGTACAGCTGACAATCCAATCGTGATGACGTCAGAAGCCCCGGCAGGCCAGAGGCTTCCGGGTGACTGGGGCGGCCTTGTCCTCTGTGGCCGCGTTATTAACAACCAGGGGGAAAATATTCAGTTAGAAGGAGGTTATGGGGGATGGCACGGAGGTACTGTCAGCCCGGAGGATGTTTCAGAATCATCCGGAATTGTACGCTATGTAAGTATTGAATATGCAGGCATCCCCATAAATCCTAACGAGGAGGTGAACTCGCTTACAATGGGCAGTGTTGGCAAGGGAACAGTCATAGAATATGTACAGTGCTCATATGGGCTGGATGATGCATTTGAGTGGTTTGGAGGTTCAGTTGACTGCAAATACCTGATTGCATACCGCTGCCTCGACGATGACCTTGACGTTGATTACGGATACTCAGGCAACGTGCAGTTTGCCCTGGTAATAAGGGATCCCAACCTCGCAGACCAATCAGGGTCAAACGGTTTTGAAGTTGACAACAATGGTCAGGGAACCGACCAGCAACCCTATACCTCTGGAAGTTTTGCAAATGTCACTATAATAGGCCCCAAGAAAAACAGGGAGACAGCCATTAACACTAACTACCAGCATGGTGCACAGCTTAGGAGGAATAGCATGCTCAGGATCTACAATACTTTCATAACCGGCTTTCCTTACGGCATTTACATTGATGACCAGAGAGGAAGCACCAGTTCCCACGCGCTTAACGACAACCTTCGCCTCAGAAATGTTATCCTTGCAGGAGTTGAAGGATGGGGTGGCAACGGTTACGGTACCAGCTACGACCCTCAGCTTGAGGGAGATATTGAAGGGCTGCCTTTTGGGGATTACGGCAACCATCCCAATGCTCCAAGGGGCCTGTCCCTGAAACAGGATAATATTAACCCTGAATTTGACATAGTTGAATGGTTTAAAAAGCCCCATTATAACAATATACGCCTGGCCAGGTGGCAGGATGCAGGCATAGACCCTGCAATATTTGACCTGGTCGAGAACCCCGGCCTGCTGCCGCTTTCTGGGTCGATCCTCTTGAACTCAGCCAGGGGGGATAATGTACCCGGCGCGGACAAATTCGATCAGGTGGACTTCATAGGAGCTTTCGGCACCGTAGACTGGACAAGCGGGTGGGCTGAATGGCTGCCGGGCATAATTACATATTTCTAGCACATATTGCTTGTAAAGGTATAAACAGACCGGGGGTAAGCTTTTTGTTTATTCCTGGTCACTTTTAACAAACCCTTATGAAACAACATTTTTTTGCATTTAAGCCGGTTATAATTCTCCTGCTTGCTTTATTCTTTAACTGCTGCAGCACCGAAGACCGCGGTGTTATGGAATATAATGCCGAAAGTTATATTCCGGCCGGAAAACTCGATTCATTATTAACAGATATTGTAACATATATTGGGCCCAAACCCAAATACACCGACCACATCACAAGGCATGAGGCAAGGTACAGGGACTTTTATTCTTCCCTGTCCGAAAAGTACCACATTCACAGTTGGTATAAAGACAAAGACGGCAATAACTATTTTTTCATTATAAGACCCGCAAAGCATTCTCTTTATGATGAAAGGGCTGTTTACGGACGCTTAAGGCTTGATGAAGAATACAAAATCACTGTGTTTGAGGAGCTTTTCGTGACCAGGCCAATGCACAGAAAAGAACTTGAATCGGCCTCAGTTGAACTGTTCCCGGCAGCCTTAACATCCCTTTCTGACTTAGGCCCTGAACTGATGCAGTTTATAGAATGGCCTGATGAAAGATGCATGTATGACAAAGAAAAGCATGAATGGCGCTATGATGTTGCTGAAACCAACATCAGGGATTAAACGTATAAAATAATAAGGATATTTGTTTACGCCACATTAAAAAACCGTATCATGAAGACTTTAAAAAGCGGACTTCTGCTGACCTGCCTGGTTGTTGTTTTTTCCCTTTCTCAATCCATGTCCCAGGTCAGAATAAATGAGGAGGGTATTTATTATGGCAGTGACGGATCCCTTTTCACCGGACTGTACGAGGTCTTTGATGAAAAAGGCAATATCAGCAAATCGGTAAATGTGGTTTCGGGAAAACCACACGGTTTGGCAAGGGTCTTTTTCCCCGGGGGCGGTGTAAAGGAGGTCCAGTATTTTAAGTCAGGACTTATGGACGGGGTGTGGGCGACTTATAACCAGGAAGGTGTAAAGACCGCTGAAGCTTCATACTCTGAAGGAGAAAAGCATGGGAACTGGTACATATGGACCCGGTCAGGATCGTTGTTATACGAAATGTACTATGAGAATGGCCAAAGACAAGGTACCTGGAAAAGGTACGATGAAGAAGGCAACATAGTTGAAAGTATCAGTTATTAAACCCAGGCTCCCGGATCACTGTTCCAGTTCAATGTGCAGCTCTTCTTCTTCTACCTTACCAAGGTCAAACTTTATCCCTTTGTATGAGATATACTCTACCAAAATTGAAGTATTTGCCGGCACAGGGGTATCAAACCTGAAAAACCCGTCGAACCCGGTATATGTCTCATGCCTGCCCTCTTCTGCAATTAACCTAACACCCGGAAGCGGCTCGCCTGTTTTACTGTCAGTTACTTTCCCTGCAAGATCGTAGTAAGCACTGGCCTCACCGGGGGCTTCGTTCTCGATGGATTTGTTGCCTGATCCTGCAGCTCCCAGAATGCCTGTAATTGCAAAAAGCGCAATTACCGCTAGCGAAATCATTCTTTTTTTCATCTGTAAGTGGTTTTAATTTAATGAATACTGAACCCCGATGTTTACCTTTACACCTGGCCTGTAATACTGTAATAACTGGTCGCTCCCGGTGTCAAGCCTTCCATCTTCATTTCCATCCTGGATTAAAACAACCGGGCTGTTAAGTATATCCGAAGCACCCGCTTTTAGCAAGAACCCCCCTCCCAGAGCTTTTGTGAAGGTAAGGTCAAGCAATCCACGGGGAAGTTCATAAACATCGGGATAGGATAAGGTCTCACCGTCAAGTTCCCGGAACCCTCCGCTGTATATCCTTTCACCTATTATATTGTAAAGTATATTGAACTGAACCCCCTTCTGTTGATTATCGTAAAAGACTCCTGCATTTACGATGTATGGTGACTGGCCCTGCAGGGGTCTTGGGTCAGTATCCCTGCCCTGTGACCTTGACCCGCCACCTATATTTACACTGCTTGTAAGCAGGGTGCCATTAAGCAAAATGTACAAATCATCTGCAATGCCTGACCCCGTCAAACCCTCAAGGCTCTTCCTCAACTCCAGCTCACCTCCGTAAACCCTTGCACTTTCAGCATTGCCAAAGGAAAAGTTTTTCGCTCCACCCGAGCCTGCACCCGGCAAAAAAACCTTTTCTATTGCGTTATGAAAATCCTTGTAGAAAAATGATATTGAAATAACCTCCGATATCGTGGGATAATATTCCCCCCTGATATCGTATTGTCTTATAGTGGCTGTTTCCAGGTATGGAAACCCTGTCACTACATAATTATAATCAAAATCATAAAAACCAAAAGGGGCATTTTCCCTGAACTCTGGCCTGTTAAGGGTATGTCCGTACGCTGCCCTTAGCAGCAACTCCCCGCTTACATTATAAGTAAGGTTCACTGAAGGGAGAAAGTGCATTTGTTTCTTATCAATTTCGACTGGACCGGTAGTAGTTGCACTGTTGAGTTTTCGGTGATTGTCTTCCAGCCTTAAACCCGCATTTATATCAAGCTTTCCCGCAGGCACATAAAAACTTAAATAATACGCGTCAAGATAATTTGATGCATTATATGAATCTTGCGGGTTTGATTGTTCATCGAGCTTGATACCCCCGAAATTATTTATGTTATCATAATGAAACAGTGAATCCACAGAAACGGACCTCAGGCCCTGTTCAAAACCAACTGACTGGGTATAACCAATATTTCTTGCCCTGAAGTCTCTTTCAAGATAATCATGATAATAGCCTGCCCTTATCTCCGGCTGAAAACCACTACTTATCCGGAGCTTATGCCTTATATTAACACCGTATGCATTACCCCGTTCATCCATAGCTGAATAGAACCTGCCCATAAAATAGGGTTGGGCCCCTCCTATCGGAACGTAGATATTAAAGTAGTCACCTTCAGGGTCATTGATAGGGCGTTCAGACGTGAACTGTCTGTAGTC
>PWNY01000097.1 GCA_003557805.1 Bacteroidales bacterium
AAAGGCAAGGGCGAAATCCGCACCGGTCTTTATGACGGCAGGGCGACAGGTTTTGGCTATGCTCCCTATAATGATTACATAGTTGTGGATTCAGATACCTGGACAGAGTACAGCCAGATAGTAACGGCGGCTAACAGTACA
The DNA here is from genome assembly GCA_003557805.1 of Bacteroidales bacterium. Classification (GTDB taxonomy): domain Bacteria; phylum Bacteroidota; class Bacteroidia; order Bacteroidales; family UBA7960; genus PUPG01. The sequence goes on from PWNY01000097.1 coordinate 142, forward strand.
GATGAGGCAGAGTTCATATTCTCTTTGCGCAATACAGTGGAGGACAATGATCATATCCTGCTTGACCACGTCAGGGTTGAAGTGTTTACCGATGAGGCGCAGGAGGTTGAGACCATTGCCGAGCTTCGCCAGGGAAGTGTTGGTGGCAGGTATGTACTAACCGGAGAGGCCATTCTCACCTTCCAGCAGGATCAGCGCAACCAGAAGTACATCCAGGATGAGACCGCTGCAATACTCATAGATGACAACGATGGAGTTATCACCACCAGCTATGACCGCTATGACGGCATAACTGGCATCAGCGGAACACTGAGTTCCTTCAACAATATGCTTCAGTTTGTTCCCGACCAGGATCCCGGTCCTGCCACCTCCGTTGGTAATGAGGTCATTCCTGAACCAAGAACCATCGAGAGCCTTGGTTATGATGATCAGGGCATGCTGGTAGAAATAGATGAGTTAAGCTTCGTTGATACCGGTGTTTTTGAAACCGAAGAGAACTATAATATTACTACCCCTGACGGAGATGGTGTTTTCCGCACCAGTTTCTGGGATGCAGACTATATCGGTACCGGTATACCCGAGAACCCACTCCGGCTGGTAGTAATTGTAAACCAGTACGGTGAACAGATGCAGATCACTGCCAGGGACCTGGATGATTTTGAGGAGATAGATGTTGATGACCGTATGCTATCTATAATATCACCTGTGGAGGAAGATGTTTTCAGTACCGGAGAGGATGTTATAGTCGAATGGGAGTCAGAAAACATTGACGATCTTGTTCTGGAGCTTTATATCGAAGACAATCTCCATATTACAGAGAATGTTGAGGCAGCAGCCGGACAGTGGGTTTACACCCTGCCCAATGGTATACATGGTCAGGCCTATCTTCGTCTTATTGACAGCGCGGACGCTGAGTTTTTCAAGGAGAGCGGTATTTTCTCACTTGTTGATACCCAGGCTCCTGTTCTTACAGATAAACAGCCTGCACCGGGCAGTTCGGAAGTAGATGTCGATGCAGAGCTGCTGCTTGAATTTGATGAGGATATTTTCGCAGGTACCGGATATGTTCACCTCTATTATGATGACGGAACACAATTGGAATCTATCTCCGCCGGTAGTGAATCAGTCAGTTATGACGGCAATATGGTTGTAATATCACTTTCAGGAACACTTTCATACGGAACAGCTTATTATGTGCTGGTTGATGATGATGCATTCCTGGATGTTGCCGGCAATGCCTATGAGGGAATAGTGGACACTGATCAGTGGACATTTACAACACAAGCACCTGTACCTGTTGAGGTAGCCAGCATATCAGAACTAAGAGATGGTGAGGCGGGAGTATTGTACGAACTCTCATCTGAGGCCATAATTACCTATATGAACTGGGATCCCTTAAGTATATACCTTCAGGATGAAGGAGCCGCCATACTTTTGGTGGATCAAAACGAGCTGATTACCACTGCATATAATGTTTATGACGGTATAACGGGTATCCGTGGCTATCTTGACCTTGATAACGGAATGATGATCTTTGTACCTTCAGAGGACCCGGGTGATCCGAGCTCCACTGGTAATACAGTTGAAGCGGAGGAGCGAACCCTTGCAAGCTTAAGTGAGGAGGATCAGGCTATGCTGGTGACACTTGACGAAGTTTCATTCCTTGTTAAGAGTGAGCTGTTTGAGGCAGGTGTAAGCTACCACATAAGCTCTCCAGACGGGGACGGGACTTTCCACACCTACTTCGCTGATGCCGATTATATAGGGGAGCCGATACCTGAAGAGCCACAGGTTCTCACAGTACTGGTACATCAACATGGAGACCAGATACATGTTGTAGCAAGGAGCCTGGAAGACTTTGAGACCTTTGTTGGTATTGGAGACATTGTGGCCGAGGATATACTGATATACCCCAACCCGTTTGCGGAGAATATTTTCATCGAAGGAAGCCCGCATCTTAAAAGTGTGGTTTTATTAAACACATCGGGCCAGATCATAACAGAGAAGATGGCTGATCCAGGCCTCATGGTAATAAGAACCTTACAGCTTGAACCTGGCATTTACCTGTTAAGGCTGGAGTTCAGGGACGGCAGCAGTGCCACAAGGACATTGATCAAGCCTTAATCAGACTTTGATAAAATGATCCACCTTTGGGATGTTTATTCCAGGATGCCTGTTGCTTATAGATGGCAGCAGGCATCTTTTTTTTGGTCATTTTTATTAACTTTACGAAAGAACATTTTTAAATAAAACCAAAAATCAATTTCATATGAGAAAGCTTACTATTTTCAAAACAGTGGCCATCCTTACGGTTGCGATTCTGGTTTCAGCCTCCGCCAGTTCACAGGAGATATTCTCCACAACCTTCGAAATCGGAGCTAACTGGGAAGGCGGTACAATGGGCGGTTACAATGAAAAAACCTATACCGATGACGGATGGCACTTTCACAGCACTGAAGCCGTCAGAGGAGATGCAGGTGAAAGTTTTGGAGGCTCATCCTATTCATTTCGCGACAGGGGTATATTCACTGTTAAGAACACAGCTGCAGTTTCAGGAATGAGCGGTTTTAGTTTCCAGCTGCGTGACTGGATGCTCAGCCCCGGTGTTGACAGGGACCTGAACGTCAGCTACGATGGTGGTACAACATGGGAAACCGTCCATACAATTTCAAAAGAATGGTTTGAAGACTACCAGGTGTACCAGGAGTATATTTATATCTTTCCCGAGGGGGAAATGGATTTTGCCACTGAAGAGCTGCAGATTGTTATTGATGGTGGTACCGGGTCAAACAACAGCCGGATGAATATCGGACAGTTCGTTGCACTTGGCGAGCAGACAGCCGTGGCCACACCCTCATTCAGTCCTGCGGGGGGTGTTTATTTCGACCCTGTCGAGGTTACAATAACCACTTCTACGAGTGGTGCAGATATCTACTATACCCTTAATGGCGACGACCCTACCGAGAATGACATGTTGTTTGATACACCGTTAAGTATCTCTGAGGATGTGACCATCAGGGCAAAGGCATTTAAGACAGGTCTTGAACCAAGCAGTGTTGCAATCGCCGAGTATAGCTTCAGGAACCTTTTGCTAAAAAAGGATTTTGAAGATGAAAGCCTTACTTCAGGTGGCTGGACGGTTTATGATTTCAAGGAGGGTTCAAGGTCATGGGAGATAGACGATTTTGGAGGTATTGCATTTGCAAAAATTTCTGAATACCAAAGCGATCCCCCATTTCCACATTCATGGTATATATCTCCGGAAGTAGACCTGGAAGGCCTTGACATGGTGTCACTCTCTTTTTACAGCCTTGCTGCTTTTAGAACAGGAGAAGCGTTATCGGTAAAAGTATCGACCGATTATACAGGTTCAGGCGATCCAACCCAGGCAGGATGGACAGAGCTTGACCCGACACTAAGCCCGCATACCGGTGGTGGCTATGGCAACTGGACATATTCCGGCGAGATTGATCTTAGCCAGTATAATCAGCCCGTCTATATAGCATTCCAATATGAGTCGGATGATAACAACAAGGGTGAATGGCAGATAAATGACATAATGGTCACAACAACAGAGTTTGTGGAAAGCAGTGATGCCAGCCTTGCCGTTTTCAATGTTGGAGGTATGGATGCTCTCGGACTATCTGGTCTTATTGTGTCCGACCCGGATACTGATGATGGTGCCGTATTATATGTAGATGATTTTGAGGGTTTCACAGGCATTGAGATTGAAACAAATCACCCAATGGCCGAATTTGAAGTTACACTAAACGGCCAGCTAATTGAAGAGCCTGCTCTTGAGGATGTACCCGTGGAAGAGGGAGATGTAATTGTGGTAGAGGTTACCGCTGAAAACCAGACCACAAAACGCTACTATAAGCTAACTGCCGAGCAGGCAGAAGAGCCTGAACCCGGGGATTTTATATGCAACGGGGATTTCGAGGACTGGACAGACGGTCTTCCTGATTGCTGGTATGGAGTAAGGTCCAACATATCACAGTCCAACGTAATAAGGTTTGAGGATGATTCCTACGTGGGCAGCTACTCTGTGCAGCTTGTAAATACAGGATCCGGCCACCAGAGGTTTACATCGGAAACCACTACCCTTCAGGAGGGAGTATCCTACCAGATATCCTTCCGGGTTAAAGGTAAGGGCGATATCCGCACCGGTCTTTATGACGGCAGGGAGACAGGCTGGGGTTATGCTCCATACAATGATTACATAGTGGTGGATTCAGAAAACTGGACAGAGCATAGCCAGATAGTGACTGCGGCTGTCGACACAGATGAGGCTGAGTTTATATTCTCCCTGCGCAATACCGTGGAAGACAATGATCATATCCTGCTTGACCATGTCAGGGTCGTGGAATTCGCTGATGAGGCGCAGGAGGTTGAGACTATTGCCGAGCTTCGCCAGGGAAGTGTTGGGGGCAGGTATGTACTAACCGGTGAGGCTATTCTCACTTTCCAGCAGGATTACCGCAACCAGAAGTACATCCAGGATGAGACAGCCGCCATACTTATAGATGACAGCGATGGGCTTATCACAACCAGCTATAACCGCTATGATGGTATCACAGGTATCAGCGGCACTCTTGGTTCCTACAACAATATGCTGCAGTTTGTTCCCGACCAGGATCCCGGTCCTGCTACTTCCTCAGGCAATGAAGTCACTCCTGTATTAATGACACTGGATGCCATAACCACCGATGATCAGGCAAAACTAATAGAGGTTGAGGAAGTAAGTTTTGAAGACACCGGTGTTTTTGAAACTGAAGAGAACTACAATATTACTACTCCTGACGGAGATGGTGTGTTCCGCACCAGTTTCTGGGATGCTGATTACATTGGAGAACCAATACCAGAGGTCTCCCTGACGATAGTAATGCTTGTTAACCAGCACAATCAGTCAATACAGCTAACAGCCAGGGATCTTGGTGATTTTGGTGCTTTAAGCAGTAACGCAAGCCTTGCAGTGTTTAAAATCGGAGGTGAGGATGTCCTTGGCCTTAGCGGTATAATAGTTCAGGACCCGGAACATGATCAGGGAGCCACCCTGTATGTGGAGGATCTGACAGGTTTTACGGGAATTGAGGCTGAAACTGCCCATGCAAACGCAGAATTTGAAATCAGCCTGAACGGCGAGGAGGTTGATCCGGAACAGATGGCTTCAGTTGAACTTTCGCACGAGGACGTGATTGTTGCAAGTGTTACGGCAGAAGACCAGGAAACAACAAGGTATTACAAAGTAACAGTAGTTGAGGGAGAAGAGCCGTTTGAACTTATTTGCAACGGAGATTTTGAAAACTGGACTAATGGACTGCCGGATTGCTGGTTCGGAGATAAATCCAATATTGGCAATGATAATGTGCAACAATACTCCGGTGATCCGCATACCGGCAGCCATGCAGTGCAGCTTATCAATACCTCTGACTCCCACAGGAGGTTTACAAGCAAGGCAACAACTGTGAAAGACGGTGCTTCATACAGTATAACTTTCTGGGTAAAAGGTAAGGGAGAGATACGAACAGGACTTTTTGATGACAGGGACACCGGCTTTGGTTATGCAAGCTATAACAGCTATATCTTCGTTGATTCAAACAGCTGGTCTGAACACTCTCAGGTCATTACCGCTGCCAATGACAGCAATATTGCAGAGTTTATCTTCTCGGTGAGAAACACAGATGAGGAATCTGATCACCTGCTGCTCGACAATGTGAGCATAGAGATGTTAAGTGAAGGTCCGGTAGAGGTTGATAATATCGCTGATCTTCGTGACGGTATGATAGGGGGAATGTACACACTGACATCCGAGGCTATACTTACGTTCCAGCAAGGATACCGTAGCCAGAAGTTCATACAGGACGAAACTGCCGCGATAATGATTGATGATGCCGATGGAATTATCACAACAAATTACGACCGCTATGACGGGATCACAGGCATTACAGGAACCCTTGGGCAGTATCAGCAAATGCTTCAGTTCATGGTATCTGAGGATCCTGGCCCGGCCACCTCAACTGGCAATACGATAATACCCGGGGAACGAACCCTGGAAAGCCTTACTTCGGATGACCAGGCAATGCTTGTAAAAATCCAGAATGTTAATTTCCAGACCAGCGGTACTTTCTCGACGGGAACCTCATATAACCTTACTTCTCCCGATGGAGACGGAATATTCTACACCAACTTCTTTGATGCTGATTATATCGGGGAGCAGATCCCGGGACAGGCCCAGGATATCACTGTTATAGTTAATCAGTCATTAGAAGTTATTCAGGTAACCGCACGTGACCTTAATGACTTTGAGGTACACACCATGGTTGAGGATATAACGAACGTTGATTTGGCCATCTACCCTAACCCCTTCAGAGACAATCTGCATATCTCATCCGGATCTGATATGGAGAGGGTATCGGTAATTGACATATCGGGGCGGACTGTAATTGAATCCCACCCATCGATGCAAAGCGTGGTCCTTCAAACCGGTAAACTGGAGAATGGTTTATACGTGATTCGTATAGAACTTACAGATGGGACACTAATAACTCATAAAATACTTAAACAGGATTAAAAACCTTTTTATTTGTATATCCTGCCAGTCTGCCTGCCTCATTTAAACGATGGCAGGCAGACTTTTTTTAAGCATATGCCTGTGTTGGATACCAGGGGAAATCTTACATAATTTTTTTGTAATTTCACGTTTCTTTTCAGGAGTTGTTAGCTTAATAAAATAAGCCGCAACAAATATCAATCAAAACACATAAATAATTGTTAAAGTGTTAAATACATAATAGTATGAACAAGCAAAAACTCTCTCCCGACTATCTTTTTGAGGTAAGCTGGGAGGTATGTAATAAAACGGATGGTATATATAATTTTATCAGTTCCCGGTCACCATATCTGACCAATGAATATAAGGACCACTATATGGTTATTGGTCCAGATGTCTGGAAAGAGACCCATGAAAACCCTGAATTTATAGAAGATACAAATCTGTTTCAGGCATGGAGGGAATATGCTGCAAAATCAAACCTGCATATTCGTATCGGCCGCTGGCAGGTTGAAGGTGAACCGGTAGCCGTTCTGGTGGATTTTACCACCTTATTTGGTAAAAAAGACAAAATATTTGCCGAGTACTGGGAAAAGTTCGGATTGAACTCCCTGAGCGGCCAATGGGACTATACTGAACCTGCAATGTTTGGCTACGCTGCCGGACAGGTGATAGAGAGCTTCTATGATTTTTACCTCAGCTCTCATGACCGCCTGGTAGCCCATTTTCATGACTGGATGTCAGGAAGCGGTATTCTTTACCTGAAAGACAAAGTACCACAGGCCGCCACCCTATTTACTGCACACAAAACCATACTGGGACTGACAATGTCCCAAAAGGGGGAATCAATAACAGATAAGGCCGGATCAATCTCTGTGGAGTACAAAACACAGGAACTGGACATAGTTTCAAAAAACAGCCTTGAAAAGTGTGCAGCTGAAAACTCAGATATTTTTACAACTGCTTCTGATCAAACAGCCGGCGAGTTCGAGATAGTTCACGGGATAAAACCTGTACTGGTCACACCAGGTCCTGAAAAAGATAAGCTTGAAAAGGATTTGGATGCTTTTGACATGGGGTTAAAAAAGTCGGCTGAGCGCTACGACCTTTACAAGAACAAGAAACAGACCTCCAGGGAGGTATCTATGCCGCCGGTTGAGAGCATGAGGCCCAAATGGAAAAAGATCAACGTCGGGATAAACGTTCCAGGAGATTTTAAAATACTTCCCGAGCTTGCCAGGAATATTTGGTGGACATGGAATTATGAAGCAGAAGAGCTTTTCAGCAGCATCGATCCGGAGCTGTGGGAGAAAAGTGACCGGAACCCTGTCGATTTGATGGAAAACCTTACCATGGAGCACTATGACAGGATGATCAGGGACACTGACTTTATGGAGAGATATAAAAATGTTACAAGTCATTTCCAGGCCTATATAAGTGAGGGAGAAAAAAAGAAGAAGGGTAAAATAGCCTATTTTTCAATGGAGTATGGTCTTAATGAGCATATTAAGATATATTCCGGCGGTCTTGGTGTACTTGCAGGTGATTTTCTGAAGCAGGCCAGTGACGACAACATAGACATGGTGGGTATTGGATTGATGTACCGATACGGCTACTTTACCCAGGGCCTTTCAATACACGGTGAGCAATTTGACACATACCACCCACACGATTTTTCCAGGATGTTTGCAGTTCCTGTAAGAGACAGCAAGGGGGAAAGGCTCAAGATAAAGATTGCATTTCCCGGGCGGACACTGCATGCAAGGGTGTGGAGGATTGATGTGGGCCGGGTGCCTTTATACCTTTTGGATACGGATATCAAGGAAAACCAGAGCGTGGACCGTTTTGTCACACACCAGCTTTATGGAGGAGACTGGGAAAACCGTTTCAAGCAGGAGTT
>PWNY01000075.1 GCA_003557805.1 Bacteroidales bacterium
AATGTAAATTCCCTGGTTGAATCCTGATAAATTAACGGTAGCACTGTTGCTGCCGACAATCCTATCAAGCACCTTATGGCCGGTCAGGTTAAATATCTGAATACCGACAATATTTTCGTTGCTGGTAACATTAACCCTCTCCCTTGCCGGGTTGGGGAATATCGCAGTTGTTACATCCGGATAAGTTCCAGTATCATAAGTTATTTCTCCGAATAAATCCTCAACTGTCATATCAGAAGTTACCATCACACTACGATTGGGATCACCAGGCCATTCTTCTCCTGACCATCCTTCATTTATAAAATATTTATACTCATAATCCCCTCCATAAACAGGAAGTGTAATAGTATAAATATCGGTGCCGGGAACACGCTCCATCATCTGATATTTGGGATCATCGCCTGGTTCAGCCCACTCAACAAGATGGAAACTACCCGTAATATATACTTTATCTTCACCATGGCTAAAGTCGTCGGCACCAGTTATATCCAAATTGAATGTCACAAGGTAAGGACGATCGCCCCAAACATCATGGAGTTCAACATCATCACCCTTAACCCTGAGGGTCCGGTTCGGTGCTTCTTCATCAAACTCGGGATGGTTCCAGCTTGCAACTTCATTCTGTACAACAAAGTACTTGTACTCATAATCCCCGGTAGCTACCAGATTTACAAGTCCTGATGTAAAGATCCCGTCTTCGTCTTCATCCGTTAGCCTGTATCCAAGTCTTATTGAGTTGTTGCTTCCCGGAACGGGCCACTGTACCATGCTGCCCTGAGTTGCAAAGGCAGGCCATCCAGTCGGGGCAGCCCATGAAGGTATCGTGGTTGTGACATATACCTCATGCCTGTCAGGGTTAAAATTAACCTCATCACCGAAGTGGTCAAAGGTTGCTCCGTTCATGTCAACGTTGAACTCAACCCAGTGGCCTTTTTTCAGGCTTACCTCGTCTGAGTGGTGGGTCTTTTCAACATCGGCAGGCAGTGTAGTTGAACCGTAAACATTGGTGTAGGTATAAGCCTGATCTGTATTATAATCAGTTACAATGAAATTGTAATTACCTGCAACCAGGTTCTCAAATACATATTCGGTTACAACTGACCTGATACTGATATTATTAAGACCCCAAACATGGACAAAAAAGCCCTCATAAACAAATGCCATGCGTATTGTCTCACCAGCGAATTCAGAAATATCAACTTCCCTTGGCCTAAATGCTCCACCAGTATCCTCTGTGGGCTGATAAATCTCGACCCAGTCATCATGTCCGGCCTCGGCACTTCCTGTAGAAATCATAACCGCCGAATACCCGTACCAATCCATATATAGTGTCGCATCCATGAAGCTAAGGGTATAGGTCTCTCCCTCCTGAAGCTCAATTTCAGGTGTTATCAACCAGTTATTGAGATATGCTTCATAATCCCAGTGTATAGCAAAGCCTTGTGGGTTCCTTTCCCAGTTACCGTCTGTGTCACCAAGCTGCTCAAGGTTCCATCCTTCAGGTGGAAATGCTTCACCGGAAAAGTTTTCGCTGAAAACTGACTCACCAGTGGCTTCCACAAAAGTGTTCCCCACATATACACCTACCCTAAGGTCGTGTACCGGGTTACCCTGCTCATCTTCAACAACCAGTTCAAGTGTGCGCAACAGGGGAAGGGTTACAGATTCCGTATGACCACCAAGCACCTCAATTTCACCTGATACTCCATCATATCCCTCTGCAGCAACGTGGTATTCGAAAATACCTTCAATGGATTTGAATTCAAATTCACCGGCATCATTTGATTTGCCTGCAAATGTTACAACCGCATCCTCAATGGTTTCACCTGCTTCATCAACAACATCAAATTTCACATCGTGCAAAACAGGATCACCCCAGATGTCATGTTTTGACATCATTCCTGTGATAACAATTCCCCTGTTGGGGTCACCAATCCATTCACCATAATCCCATGTGGGGGTATCCTCAACCACAAAGTATTTATACTCTTGTGCTCCAAGGCGAATCTCATCATTTCCAAGAGCCACCGAATAGATAAGGGGAGGAGTTCCCTCAATTCTTATATTGTCCAGCAATATCTCGAAATTGTCAGTACTATCCCAGTGCCTGAAAGCAATGTATATCAACTCTCCTTCATAATTAGCAAGTGAAAGCGACCGCTCTTGCCAACCCGAGCCGCTTAATGTTTCAGTGTGAACTTCACTGAAGCTACCCGGATCATCATCGGTGGTTGAAATCAGAACAGAGAATTTCTCAGCAGGATTATTGGCATCCTGTGCCTTTACCTGGAAATGCAGCTGGTTATCACCAAATGCTATCTGTTTCCTTGGCATTATCAACCAGTTATCCGGTTCCACTGCACCAAGCTCCTGCGTCCATGACTGTGATTTTACCGCATAATTGCCAACTGCCGGATTGTGAGAAGGCCTTGTTACAATCTTCCATGCATGGCCGTCACCATCACTGTCAATGTTTTGCCATCCGGCGGGCATTTGTCCTCCGGCAAAATTCTCTTCATAAAAGACTTGGCTTTGATTCGGCAACACCATTTCCATCTTGTAGTCGTCATTGCTGCCTGGTTCAGCCCAGTCAACAAGACTTCCACTTAAATAGACATGCTGTGTAGCCGGGTCAAAAGCGGAGTTGTCAACCATGGCATTAGTCATGTCAACATTGAAGGTAACATCAAACTCCATGAATATAACAGGGAATATGGCTATATCCATATCATATCCATACACTGTGGTTTTGAGCCACCCGCCGGCTTCCCATATCCACGACAGGTCCATACCGTCGCCTATAACAGATGAATAGTTTCCGAGTCCGTATTCACCCGGGACGTAATCATCTAAATCGGTAAGATCGGCACCTATGATATAATCATTTGTAACCTCTAGCGGGTTGCCATCATCATCGGTAAAGTCAACGTAAAAGGCACCGGGTGTCCCATGCTCTTCACTTGGTAAAAAGGTTGTACTCGAATAGATATCAGCAAGCGGGACCTCGGTTGATGCCAGAACAGCACCGGGAGCACCTCCAGATGCATCCCATATGGTAAATTTCACATTTCCGGTGGCACCCTCAGCAAAAGCCAGCCAGAAAAGTGCACCATATATCTCATAAGGGGCACTTACAATAAAATGCTGGCCATAACCCTGGTCATAGTAGAGGTTGGTACCAAAGAAGTATCCCATGGCCTCGCTCCACCAGTAACCGGCGACTCCTGAGCGATTTTCCCAGTTACCCGGAAGGAGGGTATCCAGATCCAGTTCGTCATCCTTGTCTTGTTTGAATTCAAGACCAGTCATGCGAGCCTGTTCTGCATCCAGAATAATCTCAGCACTTGGTTCCGGCCGTTGCGCAAAGGCAACGGAAACAACCAGAACCATTAAAATCGTTAATAGTTGTTTCATTGGTTTAGTTTTTTGGTTTTGAAAAATTTTAACTCTTTGAATGCAAGTTAGTACTGCGCTTGTTTTGGTTTAAGGAAAGTTGTTCTTTTCTTTCATGTTGATTGGTTTAATGATACAATGTGGTCATTTTGCTCCTGACAAATATAAACAAAGTTTTAAAAAAAAAATAATATTACAGAAAAATTGTTAAATCACGCAATACCATAAAATCTAAGTATTGCAGGGAGTTTTACACTATAAAATACTGTCGATTACAGATACCGCCCTTATAAGGTCCTGCTCTGTCCTTATATATAATCTTTCATCCCGGAATCCGGCCCTGATCTCCCTTCTCTTTTCAGGGAAGATACTGTAGAGGGACCTTCTGTTCAGCCTGCTGATCTCATATGCATCCGAACCTTCAGCTATAATATAATACACAGGGTCGGACCTGAGCCGTGGTACTGACCTTAAGGTACCCCTTGTACTCTCAAGCCTTTCACCAGTTACTACAACCCTCCTTCTGACAGCCAGCATGATATCACCTTTGTAAAGCTGCTGAACATAGATGTTCGCAGAGTCTCCCTCAAGGGGCATACTAATCCTTAACCTTTGAAATACTGCTGGCCCGGAAACACCCGGCTGATCCAGTGTAAACTGTTTTACAAGGTTCTTGTCAACCTGCACGACACGGTATGTCTCTTCAGATAACCATATAAGCTCTCCCAGGTATGTATTGTAATTTAAAAGCACTCCTTCGGCTGTCTCCCCGTTTGTCAGTGTAACCGACCCTTTCACCCAGTTATCTTTAAGATAATATGAGCCATCGGAGTCCATATTAAAACTGTACAATCTTCCGGAGAGCCTTACTTCCGGCTCAACCCTCAAAACTGATTGCTGGGCCCTGTCTTCTGGCAGTTCAGCTGCAGGCAAAGCAAAAGGGAGTATTAGCATTATTAACCCACTGATTATGCACTTGTACATGGTATTTAGTGTTTTTGTCATTACTGGATTAAACGGCCTTATCCGGAAATTGTCAGTCAATATTTATTACTTCCCTTCTGTAAAAAGGCAAACCATCATTGGTCACACCCTGGACTGTCACCGCAAATTCACCCTTCAGGTCACCTGAGTAGAACTCAATTTCCATTTGCCTGCCAGCTTCAAGCTTCATGCCCCCTTCCCAGAAAAGAAGCTGTCTCAGATCGGGAAGCACTATACCGCCAATACCAGTGTCCCCGTATTCCGGTGGCTGGTATACAGTAGGTTCTTTGAGGGTTTCGCTTATCATGTCGGAAACCGTCCGGTCAGCAAGCAGTTCACGATAGAGCATTCCCCTTGTATATATTCCTATTACCCCGGGGAAGAAGATCTCACCGTGAACCCAGGGCAGGTTATGCACCTCTATCTTATAGATATTACCGGAGTTCAGCCCTGTCAGCCTCCGAATATCACGGGTAAGGATCCCGTCAATAAAATAGACCGGAGGTTCGTTGATACGGCTTCTGTCCTCGGCTGAAAACAGCACAGATTCATACCTGCCATCCCTTAACCTTAGCCTCCAGGGGTGGATAACCTCCCTGGCAATCTCATGCAGGCTGTCAAGGAAAACATAGTTCTCTGTATAATAACTGTTTACCGGTGCCGAGTATAGCATTGGCGGCTTCTTCAGGGGAGCCCCTTCCCTTTGTACTTCTTTGACATGGTTTATTCCGTATGCCTTGTTCACCCTTACAACATCCTGGCTCTTGCCTATATGTTCACCAGCCTGAAACAGGCCGGGAAAAGCAGCAGGCCTGAACTCTGATTCTATGCTGAACTTCTCATATACCTCTATTTTATATTCTGTACCTTTATTATTCCCGGCATACAGGTACAATTCACGTTGATGGTAGAAATCCGGCAGCACAAAATGGAAACCCCCGTTATCGTCAGTCAGGGTGTATTTTATATTTATAATGGTATCAGGTGCATTGAGAATTACCCTGGTGCCCGGCATACCGTCACCACTGCCCGGGTCCTTAACCCGGCCGGTAATTATAAGTTCTTCATCCTCCAGATAATACTCTGGCGTAACTTCATCCGGCCTCAGGGTGCGGGCCGGTAATATGCTATGGTCAATCAGATAGCTGTTCAGATCTGCAATATCAAGCGAGGATATAATTTCCGCCTGCCTGCCCGGGTAAATTTCTCCCCTGTTGATCATTTCTTTAACCCTTTTGTATGAATCAAGCCGGGGGCTATTATCCCCAAGTGATCCGCTTTCTGCTACCGATACTGAAAACAGGGCATAGTCGCCATCGATCCTGCTACCGTCAATAATTAGCCTTGCTTTTTGCCTTGTGCCGCCTGGATCGTCCGTTGTTCTAACAGAAACCTGGGTTGAATCATATATGCAGTTATACCAGTATCGTTCAAGCCGTGCGCCACCCATTTGCACCCCTGCCTCAATGCGAAGCATACCATGAGGAAGATCACCTGAAGGCACAGTAATGAACGCGGCATCTTCTCCGACCATGACTGATTCGTTAAACACGGAAGTGCCTGAATGATATATATCTGCCGTGATCTCTCCTGTTCTGCCGGCAGACTGCAGCTTAATCACAATATCTCCTTCTATATTTTCAACCTTCATGGAAACATCAGCTTGATTGTCGGCCCTTAGGGAAACAGGCCCGCTGCTTCCGGTTATGACCCTGTATTCCTTATCCGCTTCGGGCAATAGTTCTATTGTCGAAAAACCGTTTGCATTGAACCTGGCGGATACAATGGTATCATTATCCTGGTCTGTTACCCAAAACGGTCGTAACCCATCCTTCGCGCCGGCAGAGGATCTTACCAAAAGATTGTTTGTATGCCCGGGTACCAGGCTTCCCCCTTCGGGCACAGCAAATATCTCCGCTTCGTATGCCTCTGCCTCTCCGGCAATTTCTATTAGTGGATTATCGTCAAAACGGTTTACGATCAGTAAAGGTTTTCGGAAGTACCCGGTTTCACCGAAATTCCTCATCCAGTTTGTAAAGGCAAAAATCTCATAGTATCCCGTAGACAGGGTATCGGGGATATAAATGCTACCGTTAACGCCTGAATTCTCTACGGGAAGGGTAAGCCCCTTTACCCTTCCGTGCCTGCCCCTGAGGGTCATATACAGGAAGCCGCTACCGGTCTCACCCACACCTCCGTTCAGAAGGAATGCCTGGAAGTTTATATATTCCCCGGCAATATAAAGGTCACGATCGGTATGGACATATACATTTTCACGGTAAACATTATCCCGGGCAGTGGTTGCACCAATAACCCCGGAACCGGAATATACCAGTAAAAAAATGAACAGAAACTGAAATAATCTTATATACTGCATAGTAAAAACCAGTTTTTCAAAAATCTAAATCCACCAATCCGGCGGGTCAGCCCTCACACATCCTGAACCAGGAATATGGTGCATACACTCCAGCTTATCTATTTCAATCCTGTCATAATGCCCCAACGGCCTGACATTATAAGTCTCACGCAAAACCGAAGAAACCTCAAAGAACCCTATTACCACTTCATCAGTATCGTTCACTTTACGAATGTTCGTGGGCAGCTGAGGGGCTATGGGGTCAAAAAGGCTCCCCTCATCCCTGAGCTGCTGGTTCCTTGCCAGATGATACTGATAGGCATCTTCAGTCAACGAATATATCGTTTTGTTCAACACCCTGGGATGGGTGTACGAAATAGTCCTGTCTCCATCATATATAGGGAATCCCAAAAACCTCATACTCGTGGTAACAAGAGGTATAAAAGCTGACTGATTCCTGGCCGAGACCGGACCTCCGCCATCCAGACCGACATCTGTATACAAAATGTCATTAATATACCTGGTCCTCCAACAGAAATCATAAATCGGAGGACTCCATGTAACCAATACCTCATATTGAAGGTAAAGCTCAGTCTCGAACCTGAACCTCGGCAATTCCTCACCTTCGACAGATACATCCATTAGCACAGTAATCCCATTTGTTTCCCTGGGCATCAGCCTTCCATCCGACTCCGATTCATAGAAAAAGAGCCTTTCGTCATACTCTGCATAAATGCTGTCAATTACCGGAGGGTGGGTCATACGCTGCGGGTCTGATCGATAGATGCTGCCATCGGCCTCTTCAATGGTCAGAGTGTAAATTTCATTAATCACGCCAGCAAAATAATCAGGGGTATAGAAAATACCTGGCTCCTGCTTTTCGCCAAGATGCGTCTCGTTACCTTTCGAATCTGTAATATAAACCCTGGCACCGTAAACCGGATTGCGCCCGGAGGCCTCTCCAAACTGCCTGGTGTAGCTCAGCCTTACAATGTGGGGGCCGGCTTCGTCGGTAATTAGGGCTTCCACTACCATATGCCTCTCTGCTACATTCAGCCGCGGCTCATACAACTCACGGCATGAACCCAAAAAAACTGCAACTGCAGCAAACAGCACAATAGCTGTATATGTTTTATATAATTGGTTTCTGTTTGGTTGCATATATACTTGTCTTGTTGTAAATCAGCTTGATGATATATCAGTTTAAAATACTATATCCACCAATCTGGCGGATCATCCCTCATGCACCCGGAATTTGGAATATCGTGCATACAGTCTATTTCCATTATTTCAATTTTGCCAATATGCTCCTGTGGCAGTATATTAAAGGTTTTACGCTGCACTGCTGACACCTCAAAAAACCCGACAATAACTTCACCAGGATCGTTCACATTCTCAATATTGGTTGGCAGTTGCGGAGCAACAGGATCGAACAGGCTCCCATCATCTCCCAGCTGCTGGTTCCTTGCCTGGTGGAAAGTGTATGCATCCCCGGTCAGTGAATAAACTGATTTATTCAACACTCTCGGGTGGGTATAAGGTATTGTCCTTTCATCTTTCTCAAACAGGGGGAAGCCAAGAAACCTCATATCTGACGATTCAAATGGAAGAAATGCTGCCTGATTCCTTTCAGACACCAGGTTACCGGTATTTAAGCCGACATCCGATTCAAGAATGTCATTAACATACCTCTTCCTCCAACAAAAATCATATAACGGGGCGGTCATGTCCCCACCATCAACCGCTACTTCAAACTGAAGGTAAAGCTGGGTTTCAAACCTGAACCTGGGAATTTCCTCCTCCGCTACAGAT
>PWNY01000428.1 GCA_003557805.1 Bacteroidales bacterium
GATCTGGAAAAGTTCAAGGCGGTTGCCGCTCTCTTTGTTCCTTAGCGGGAACATCTCGCAATGCTGAAGTCCCGATCCGGCTGTCATCCACTGCACGTCACCGTTTCCATAACGCCCGGCGGCACCGTGGCTGTCAGAATGGTCGACAAAACCGTCCAGGACTATGGTAACGGTCTCAAACCCCCTGTGGGGATGTGCCGGGAAACCCGGTATCCTGTCACCGTGATACATCCTCCACCCGTCCTTGAGCGTAAAGTCCTGGCCAAGGAACCTTCCCTCCAGCGAGGCAGCTGGGCCCATCTGGTCATTACCGGCAGGGTAGTGGTCCAGGTGGTGAACGCAGAAGATAAAGGGATTGGATACCGGCCACATGAATTCGAGCGCTTTGATGTTCTTTATCAGCTTGTTGTACATGTTAATATCTTTTGGTGGATTTTTTACTGCACATTTAACCCTCAGACGTGTAAAATTAAGAAATTTATATACCTTTAAAAATATATCTGATCATCGAACATGATATTCCTTCCGCCTGTTTTTGGAAAAAATTAAATTTGGTTTTTTTTAAGGGGGGCTATTACCTCAATAAAATTTAATGCATGAGTGATTCGACAAAAGCAAATCCCGGTATAATAAGCCCGGATCTGTTGGACCTGTTGTCTGACGCTATTTGCCATGCCGGACCAGGCGGAGAGATTGTGTTTGCTAACAAGGCCATGGCGGAATTAACCGGGATAACCAGGGAGGAAATGAGAGGCCGCCCCCTTAATTTTTTGGAATGCCCTGCCATATCATCCGCTTGTATCGGGATGCTGCTCCGGGTGATTGAGGAAGCTGCCGCAGGCAATGAGGTTTTTCCCTTTGATTTATCCAGGAATGGAGGGGAACTGGAGGTGTCGCCTTTTGCCCTGAAAGGAGAGGGTAGTGCAAAGAAGGAAGACTTCCGGGGAGTGGTCTTCGTATTCAGGAACATTACAGGCGATACAGTTGTCAAAAGGCTTTTAATGGAGAGCAGGCAGCTGCTCGACGGTGTCTTTGACAGTATCCAGGACGGGATATGCGTACTCTCAGGCGACCTTACAATAAGGTATGTAAATAACGTAATGAACAGCTGGTATTCACATAACCTGCCACTGGAAGGAAAAAGATGTTATGAGGCTTACCATGGAAAGGCAAGCGTATGTGAGCCCTGCCCAACAGTGCGCTGCCTTACAACCGGGAAAACCGAAAAGGATGTGGTCCCGGGTCCCGAGGGATCCCCTATAGAGTGGATTGAGCTTTTCAGCTACCCTATTAGGGATGTCAGGACCGGGCAGATCTCGGGGGTCGTGGAGTTTGTAAGGGATATTACCCAGCGCCGCAATGCGGAAAAGGCCCTTGAGGTAAGCGAGGAGAAGTACCGCCTGCTTGTGGAGAACCAGACCGACCTGGTGGTAAAGGTTGACAACCAGGGCCGGTTTATGTATGTAAGCCCGAGTTACTGCAGGATGTTCGGCAAACAAGAGAGTGAACTGCTGGGCAGCTCCTTTGAACCGCTGATACATGAGGAGGATGTTGAGCACACCAGGAAGGAGATGGAAAAACTTGGCACCCCTCCCCATAGCTGTTACCTGGAGCAGAGGGCCAAGACTCAATACGGATGGAGGTGGCTTGGATGGCAGGATACCGCAGTGCTTAACGACAAGGGTGAAATTGAATATGTGATCGGGGTTGGCAGGGATATAACCGATCGCAAGGAGGCTGAGAGGGCACTGTATCACTCACACGAACTTCTGAAATATATCATTGAGCACAACAGGAGCGCGGTTGCCGTCCATGACAGGGATCTGAGATATATCTATGTAAGCCAGAGTTACCTTAGGGACTACAATGTTATAGAGAAGGATGTGATCGGCAAGCATCACTATGAGGTCTTCCCCGACCTTCCTAAAAAGTGGAAAGAGGTACACCAAAGGGCACTCAGGGGTGAGGTGCTGAGTGCCTCTGATGATCCCTATTACCGTGATGACGGCTCGGTTGAATGGACACGCTGGGAGTGCCGCCCATGGTATGATATTGAGGGTAAGATAGGAGGTATCGTGATCTATACAGAGGTTATCACCGAACAGAAGAATATGGAGCTGGAACTGATAAAGGCCAAGGAGAGGGCTGAGGAGAGCGACCGTCTGAAATCTGCCTTCCTGGCCAATATGAGCCATGAGATACGTACCCCCATGAACGGCATACTGGGATTTGCAGAGTTGTTAAAGGAGCCAATGATCCCCGGCGAGCGGCATAAACACTACATTGAGATGATTGAAAAAAGCGGCCGCCGCATGCTGGGGATAATCAATGATATTATTGATATTTCAAAGATAGAATCAGGCGAGGTTAAGGTAAGTAAAAGGCCCACTGATATCCGGGAAGTACTTACCGATGTATATGACTTCTTTAAACCGGAGGCGGATGCAAAGGGCATAAGCCTTGAGATGTCAGGCAAGCTGCCCGGTGCCACCCTGGAAACAGATGGTGACAAACTCTACGCCATCATCTCCAACCTGGTTAAGAATGCTATCAAGTATACTGACCATGGAAGGGTCATGATCGGTTGCCGCACAGATGGAGGATGCTTTGAGTTCGTTGTCAGTGACACGGGCATAGGCATAAGTCCTGACAGGCAGAAGGCAATATTCAAGCGCTTTGTCCAGGCTGATATATCTGACAGGATGGCAAGGCAGGGTGCCGGCCTTGGATTGTCCATAGCGAAGGCTTATGCCGGTTTGCTTGGGGGGGAGATAGGTTTAAAAAGCAGGGCAGGGGAGGGCAGTACATTCTCACTGGTGCTGCCTTCAGGCATTAGCGACAATTAATAATCACAACAGTAAATAGTTTTCACTGTTTATTCGATCTGCTGCAGGTTCCCTGGTGTGATAAAAGGGAGTTCGACCTTATGCAGATAGGCTGCAAAAGGGTCGAGACAATATGTAATCCCGTAAGGCAGGCAATGGTACTTAATGACCTGGATACCAGCCTGAATATAATCACTGGCCTTTGTATCGGTCATGATACATTGTCTGCAAAATATTTATCAGCCCCGGTGATCACTTTCATTGTAAAGGACAGGGTTACCTGCCTCAATCCCGCCGTTGTGCACTATTCCGGGTATTTTAGGTAAAACCCGGTTAAACCCCGGTATATCTTATTTTTTTCATGGTGAACCATATGCTGGTCACAGCTGTTTTACCTGTGCAAACATCATTGAATTTCACCCTAAAAGAAAGGTATTATGAAAAAACTAAAGGACAAGGTTTCACTGGTAACAGGTGCAGGAGCCGGAATGGGCAGGGAGATGGCACTGCTTTTCGCTTCCGAGGGAAGCAGGGTGGTAGCCACCGATATCAATAAACAGGGCCTGGAGGGTCTGAAAAAAGAGGCTGAAGCCAAAGGCCTGGATATAACCACCATCGTTGCCGATATATCAAAGGAGGAGGATGTTGACAAGATGGTTGAAACGGCGGTAAGCAGCTATGGAGCACTCGATATCCTTGTTAACAATGCTGGGATAATGGATAACTTCAAGACAGTGGGGGAGGCAGCCAACGACCTTTGGGACCGTGTAATTGCAGTTAACCTTACCGGGCCTTTTAAGGCCTCGCGTTCAGCTGTCAGGGTAATGGAGAAGCAAAAAAACGGCGGGGTGATAATTAACAATTCCTCGATAGGGGGTATGTTCGGAGTGAGGGGAGGAGCCGCCTACGTGGCCTCCAAGCACGGACTTATAGGACTTACCAGGAACATGGCTGCTACTTATGGGGTGTTTGGCAACATCCGGGTAAACGCCATCGCCCCGGGAGGCGTTGAGACAGATATCCAGGACACCATCAAGGATCCCAGCGAGCTTGGTTCCAAGGCAATTGGTGACAAGGGGGAGATACCCATGGGTACTTCCGGACAACTGGCAAAAGTCGCCCTTTTCCTGGCTTCGGATGATTCCAGCTTTGTCAATGGCGCCGTGCTTACAGCCGACGGAGGCTGGACAGCCGGTTAAACAGTTCATCCGCCAGCATGACAGGTTTTGTGCCGCGTCCGTTCCCGGGCCGGTATACCGGCATCTTTTAATGCATGCCGGTTTTTTATATATTTGCCCTGATGATAGATTTTGAAAGCTTAAACAGGGCATACCAGCGGGATGGGTTCTACTCGCTGCAGCTGGAGGTAGGCGACCGTTGCCACCAGGGCTGTATCTACTGCTATATGAACGCCCTTAGCGAGATCCGCAACCAGCTGACCGGCGATATTATCACCGATATCCTTTACTGGTCAAGGGATATAGGTATAAGTGCCATTGAGTGGCTCGGCGGAGAGCCCCTTATACGCCCGGGGATATTCAAATTCATGGAGAAGGCTGGAGAGCTTGGACTGAGAAACAACATGTGGACAGGCGGGCTGCCATTCTCTGATAAGGGTATTATTGAACGGACAGTCGAGCTCTGCCAGCACGGTCTGATATCAATACACCTGTCGACACTGGACACTTCACTCTACAGCCTGATGCACCCGGACCGCCCGGTAAGAGATATAGATACAATTTTGGAAGGGGTTGAACATGCCCTTAAGAGCGGGTACCCGCCCGGTCAGTTAATAAACTCGGTTACCTTTACGGGCCTGCAGACAGCTGAAGACATGATAAGGACCATGGAGTTCTTTTATGAAAACTACAATATCCTAACCTCCATAAACGTCTATCATACCTACATGCGGCCAGGGATCAGCGATAAACAGCTGAAAAGGTTCATTCCCCGCCCCGAAGAAGTATCAAAGGTATACAACAGTTACCGCAAGCTAACCGGCAGCGGCAAGCTGCCCATGAACTGCGTTAACAAGCAGTACTGCTCTGCCACCCTTGCAGTGCTGAACAATGGTTTTGTGACACCCTGTGCTACCATAAGGGAGGAGAACGATCACATGAACGTAAAACAGAAAGGCCTTGACCGTATCGTGGAGGATAACCGGGAATATCTGACCTTCGGCCTATTTAAGAATATGGAAAACCTGCCCGGGGCATGCAGGCAGTGTAATATGAACAGTGAGTGCTGGGGCTGCCGCTCCCGTTCCTACGCGGCCGGAAGCGGTATTTACGGGCAGGACCCCAGGTGTTTCAGGGCTGGTGTTAATTAATTGTCAGGCATAACTTTCGGGCATACCCTCGTATTTGACCACATATTCGGGCTTGCCACAGAACTCGAAGCTGTGGTTCATATGGTCCCTCTCATCGAGCATTATACGCCTGAATACATCGGCCCAGGTGTCAACATCTGCATACTGCCTGACAAGTTCATTATCCACTTTTTGCTGCTCCCACTGGGGGTTGTCTACCACCATGTGTGCGTAGACAGATTCAGCGTGGTTCTCAAACTCTGCATTGAACAGAAAAGCCCTTTTCTGGCTGAAACAGGCCATTGTACGGGCAATGATCACGTAAGAGAGCACCGCGAAAAAAGCGACAACAGGGTGGAGGTACCACCTGTCCTTCATCCCGTCTTCCTTCATCTTTTCATGTATTACAAGCAGGTGGGTGTACTCGTTGTCCTGTGCATCGCGCCCCCAGTCGATCACCTTTTGAGACTTCTGCACCTTTTCAATGTTCCTGAACTTCCTTGTAAGTTTAACATAATGCCTTATCTCCCACACCCTGTAGGGGATACTCGCCAGTATCTCCAGCAGCTTTGCCTTCGGAAGGTTGTCCTTTTTGCCTGAAACTAGATCCATGCCCGCAAAAAACATCTTTGCGATGAAGCTGTATTTATAACGCGGTGTTTTTAGAGTGTTCTGGTGTTCCTTTTTCAGGTCAATCCTGGGGTTTTCCATATGGTAAGAGGTTTTGGGTTTGTTATCTAAGGTGCTGCCCTGCAGTTTTTTCCTGTGCCGTTTGCTGCAGGGAAGGCACACAAATATAAATAAATATACAGCGGTTTTTTACGGCTGATTGTAAATTTGGGGTAATTCAGAATTTGTCTAAAATAAAAGAGCCTGTGTTTGCTGGTTTTGCCCGGTTGAGAATAAAGCCTATTTTTATCATACACAATCAAAAAGCTTTCCCATGACAAAAAAACAAACAGCCATTGTTACCGGGGCATACGGGGCTATTGGTGCGGAGATATCCAGGGGGCTGGCCGTACTTGGCTATACCCTTGTACTGGCCGGAAGGGACAAAGACAAACTGGAAAAACTTGCCGGCAAACTCCGCGATGACTGCTCTAACAATAGTATTCGAACATATGCCCTTGACCTGTCAAGGAAAAAGGAGATTGAAGATTTTGCCAGGTGGTGGGAGGGGCCCCTGAACCTTCTGGTCAATAATGCCGCTACCGCCCCACGTGCACAAAAGCATACACCCGAGGGTATAGAGATGCAGTTTGCAACCAATGTGCTGGGGTATTTCTGGATGATAACCGGTTTTTCTCCCTTTATGGAAGGCAGGGATGATGCACGGGTTGTGAATGTGGCCAGCTACTGGGCAGGTGACCTGGATTTGGATGACCTTGAGTTCATTAAAAGGCCCTATGACAATGATACCGCATACAGGCAGAGCAAGCAGGCTGACCGTATGCTTACCGCTGCTTTTGCAGAAAGGCTCAGGGGCAAGGGTATCATGGTGCTTTCCGCCCATCCCGGTGATGTATCCTCCGGGGTCAGCAACTCTCTGGGCTACGGCGGCTGGGAACCTCCTGCCCAGGGGGCAGCAACACCACTCTATTGTGCCACGGACCCGGGGCTGAAAGGAGTAACCGGCAGGTATTTCGAGCATAAAGCACCTGCACGTTGCAGGTTTTCAGAAGACACAAGAGCAGTAGAGGCACTTTTTAATATTTGCAGCAGTTACTGAAACTTTTAATTTTCCAGCCCCAGGAACCTCAATGCAGAAAGTCCGTACCTCAGGCCATATGCCCTTGTACAGCCTTCTTTTATAATAAGATATTTCAGGGCATCTATGTTCTTGTTGCCGTGTTCGCAAACCAGCATTATCTTCATGTTTTCAGGCACAGTATCTACTGCCTCCATGAGCATATGCAGGGGAATGGTCTTCCAGCTGTAATCCTTAATGCTGAGATACTCCATGTCATCTGAAAGGGCTATCACCTCGAATGGTCCGTTATTTTTGAGCTTGTCGAAAAAGTTCCCTGGTTCCACAATGTAGCGGTTTAAGAGGTAGTCGGGGCATGAGTATCCATATTCAGTCAGCCGCTCAATCTTTTTGTTTGCAGGATCCATGTCAATGGGCAATTCGGTAAAACTTGCCTCC
The DNA here is from genome assembly GCA_003557805.1 of Bacteroidales bacterium. Classification (GTDB taxonomy): domain Bacteria; phylum Bacteroidota; class Bacteroidia; order Bacteroidales; family UBA7960; genus PUPG01. The sequence continues at coordinate 7,280 of PWNY01000428.1, forward strand.
AGCCCGTCAAAGTGCAGCAACTGCCCGCTGATCACCTTCCCCTGGCCGGTTATTATCTTAAGGGCCTCCATGGCCTGCATATTGCCTATAACGGCCGGTACCATTCCAAGTACGCCGGTGTTTTCACATGTGGGCAGCAAAAGCGGGTCGGGTGGCTCGGGTACAAGGCAGCGATAAGTTGGCCCACCCCTGTAATTATATACCGATAACTGGCCTGAATACATCTGTGCGGCACCGATTATACAGGGCTTTTCAAGCATAACGCAGGCATCGTTGACCAGAAGTTTTACCGGCAACTGGTCGGAGCATTCAATGACCATGTCGTAATCTCTTATGATATCAAGAGCATTGGCGGCAGAAAGCCGTTCAAACATAGCATTTATTTTTACCCCCGGGTTCATGGACCTAAGCCTCCCGGCAGCTGCCAGGACTTTAGGTGAGCCGACATCCCCTTGAGTATACAGGGGCTGCCTCTGGAGGTTGCTCAGTTCCACCTCATCATGGTCAATTATCCCTACCGTACCTACCCCGGAAGGCACAAGTTGCATCAGGACCGCAGAGCCGAGTGCCCCTGCACCCACGACAAGTACACTGGCAGCTGATATCAGCTGCTGTCCCCTGTGCCCGATTCCTGGCAGTAATATCTGGCGGTGGTACCTGTTTAGAGAAGAGTTCATCGAATAATACAACAAAGAAAACCGGGCTATTTCCGCAACTGTTTTTTCACCTTCTCTATCAGCCTCTCCCTGCCGATAGGTTTTGAGATATAATCATCGCAGCCTGCCTCCAGGGATCTCTCCCTGTCTCCTTCAAGCGCATGTGCCGTCTGAGCTATTATAGGGATTTCGCTGTTGAAATTACGGATCTCCCTGGTGGCCTCCAGGCCGTTCATTCCCGGCATCTTAATATCCATCAGGATAAGTGAGACCTCAGGGTTCTCCTTCAGTAATTTGATTGTGTCTTCCCCGTTGCGGCTCCAGATGGTGTTCATACCCTCCTTCTTAAGCACAATATCAATGTACTGAAAGGCAAGCTCATCATCCTCTGCTACAAGGATAAGTTTTCCGAAAATTGGATCGTTTGTAGGCATATCTTTTGTTTCAGTTTTATCTGTTGTCTCTTCAGTTGGTACATATGGTATGGTAAAGTAAAATGTACTGCCTTTATCCGGTTCTGACTCTGCCCATATCTTTCCGCCAAGCATCTCGGTGTATGCCTTCGCTATGGACA